>CAYYUT010000005.1:0-25094 GCA_964474935.1 uncultured Spirochaetales bacterium | reverse complement strand
CGCCCACGGAACCAACTAGGACACGAATCCGAACGCCCTCGCCAGCCTGCGCGCCAACTCGGTGTTCACCAACTGCGCCCTCACCCCGGATGGCGACGTCTGGTGGGAAGAGCTCAGCGATACCCCGCCGGACGGCCTCGTCACCTGGCGCGGGGAGGCGTACGACGGCGATCCCAAGACCCAGGCGGCGCACCCGAACGCCCGCTTCACGGCGCCCGCCAGTCAGTGTCCCTGCATCGCACGCGAGTGGCAGGACCCCAAGGGCGTGCCGATCAGCGCGATCCTCTTCGGAGGGCGACGGGCGTCGGTCGTCCCGCTCGTGACCGAGGCCCGAAGCTGGCGCCACGGCACCTTCCTCGGCTCGATCATCAGCAGCGAGCAGACCGCAGCCGCCGAGGGCAAGGTGGGCCAGCTGCGCCACGACCCGATGGCCATGCTGCCCTTCTGCGGATACAACATGGCCGATTACTGGAAGCACTGGCTCGATATGGGCGAGCGCGAAGGCGCCGAGCTCCCGCGCGTCTTCCACGTCAACTGGTTCCGGAAGAGCCCGGAGGGCGAGTTCCTGTGGCCGGGCTTCGGCGAGAACAGCCGTGTGCTCAAGTGGATCTTCGAGCGCTGCGACGGGACGGCGAAGGCGGTCGAGACGCCGACCGGATTCGTCCCGGCCCAGGGAGCGGTCGACCTGAGCGGGCTCGATCTCGACCCCTCGGACGTCGCCACCCTGATGCACCCGGACCTCGAAGGCTGGCTTGAGGAGATCCCGCTCCTGCGCGAGTACTTCTCGCAGTTCGGCGACCATCTTCCGAGCGAGCTCACCGAGGAGCTCGATGCCCTCGAGGCGAGGCTGAAGGCCGCACGCTAGAGCGGGTGCGCTGACGCGCCGGCCTTCGGTGCGGCAAGAAATCCCGATTTTCGCCGGCTGCCGCCGGCCTATGCCCTATGATGCCCGCGTCACCGTGGTCGCCCCGGCGACCGACGGTGGCGGAGGGCCTCGCATAATCACTACGCGGCCCCTCTTGGAATGGGCATGTTGGTGCGTCTCACGATCGATTACGAGAACTCGAGCCAGCGTTGGTGGGACAGCGGTGGACGCGAGCTGTGGGAGGCGATCGTCGAGGTCGGCGATTCGGCCGCCGTCGTGCTCGACGAGACCGTCGCCGAGTCGTGGATGACACAGGCGCGCCAGCTCCCCGGCTGGGACGACGGCCCCGAGTACGCTCCGCACCCGATTCTGCGTCGTCCCGTGGACGAAGACGAAGACCTTTATTAACCAAGGGTTTCCGGCCGGCCGCGGGCGTCGCGGCCGACAGCCAGAGGAGTCGACCGCGATGCCGCCTGCGCCCGTGCCCGTTCCCGCGAGCGACGATCTGGTCGCGGCCGGCCAGGAGCTCGTCCAGAAGATCGGTCGTCGCGCCCCGAATGCGGCGGCTCGTGCTCTCGCCCGGGAGCCGGACGAGGTCGCAGCGCGCGCGCTCGAGCAGATCAACGCGCCTCGCGCCCTGGCGATCCTCGAGGAGCTGAAGCCCGAGCGCAAGGAAGCGCTCGTCGAGCACATCGGGCCCCAGCGCAGGCGACAGTGGGATCTGAACCGACAGTTCCCGAAAGAGACCGTCGGCCACATGATGGAGCTTCCGGAGGGGGTCTTCTCGGCTGACACCACCGTCGCGGACGCCGTCGAACAGCTGCGCGAGATCGTGAAGCGCGCCTTCATCACCTACGCCTACATCACCGACGACGAGGGCCGATTGCTCGGCCTGACCGTGATGCGCGAGATGCTCCTCGCCCAGAGCGAGCAGACGCTCGGCGAGATCATGCTGCGCAATCCGTACTACCTGAGGCCCGAGATGCCGCTCGCCGAGGCGATGCGGGAAGCGGTGGGCCGTCACTTCCCGGTGTACCCGGTCTGCGACGAGGCCGGGAGGCTGGAGGGGCTGGTTCGTGGCGACGACCTCTTCGAGGTGAACGTCTACCAGCTCGTCGTCCAGGCCGGTAGCATGGTCGGTGTCGAGAACGAGGAGCGGCTCGACACGCCGTGGATCCGGGCCCTCCGGCTCCGCAACCCATGGCTCCTCGTAAATCTCGTCACGGCCTTCATCGCCGGTGCGGTGGTGGGACTCTTCGAGGACACGATCGGAAAGATCGTGGTGCTGGCGTCCTTCCTCCCGGTGCTCGCGGGCCAGTCCGGGAACACGGGCTGTCAGGCGCTCGCGGTGACGCTCCGAGGCATGGCGCTCGGGGAGCTCGCCGACCACCGACCCGCCGCGATCGTGCTGAAGGAGGCTCTGCTGGGGCTCCTGAACGGCGCCGCCGTCGGTGCGCTCGCCGGTGGGGCGATGTACTTCGTCGCCGGGCGGAGCGCCGACTCGAATGCAGGCACCCTGGCCTTCATCGTGTTCGCTGCCATGACCGGGAGCTGCGTGGCGAGTGGGGTGTCCGGCGCGCTGGTGCCGATCGGGCTCCGGCGTCTCGGGGCGGATCCGGCCACGGCTTCGAGCATCTTCCTGACCACCGCCACCGATGTGGTGAGCATGGGGCTCCTGCTGGGCCTCGCCAGCCTGATCCTGCTCTAGCGCCTCGTCCGAGAATTTCGCCGCATGTCTCGGTGGTCTGCCCCAACGAGGCGCGGCCCGCGGTCGGGACTAGCTCCGCAGGCTCGCCACCACCGCGATCAGGAAGGCGATGGCGTTCGTTCCGAGCATCGCCACCACGGTCGCCTTCCACAGGGCCAGCCGGCGCCGGTGATCGATCACCACGCGTTGCGTGATCGCGAAGGCCTTCTCGAGCTCGTCCTGCTTGTGACGAAGACGAGCCTGAAGAGCCTGCAGGCGCTCGTCGACCTCGCTCTGGACGATGAGATCCATCCGTCGGTCCCCGGTGCCCCCGCACGCCTCCATCGGAGCCCCGCTCGGACACTTGAGGGCCGCTCGCACCGGAGACCCGTGTCCCGGGGGCGTTGCGGGTCGGCTGCGCATCCCCTGCCGTCGGAGGCCCGGAGGGCGGACGGCTGCCCCGCCCGTCCGAACGAGGGCGGGCGCTTCCCAACGATATTCGACGGCGCATGCGCCAGGAATGGACGTGGACGGCCACGCGTCGCCACGATTTCGCTGGGAGGCGTGGGGTCTCGCGTCTAGATTGGGTTCCGAGGGGTCGAGCCCGCAGGTAGGCGACCCGCCGTGCCCCAGGGACCACCCGGACCCGGGCGGGCGCGCAGCCCGCCACCCGCAGCGCCGGGAGTGGACCTCGGACACGAGCGGATGTCGGGGATGGATCGGAGCGAGATCGTGACGGGTGGCGCAGCATGACGAGAGGTGAATCGGTGGGCGTCGAGCTCTCGGACTCCGGGACGCCCAGTGCCGGGCCCGGTCGGAGAGCCCCTCGCGGCAAGGAGGCCGTGGTCCGGGCGCTCGTCCAGTCCGGCATGGAGCTCTTCGCCGAGCGTGGCCCCTCGGCGGTGTCGGTGCGCGACGTGGCGGCCAGGGCCCGGGTGAATCACGCGCTCGTCTTCCGGCACTTCGGATCCAAGCAGGGACTGGTGCGCGCGGTCTGGGCGCGGACCGTCCAGGATCTGGCGAGGAGCATCTCGCTCGACGAGGTCGACGTCGCCTCGCTCGTGGAGATGACCGAACGGGTCGCCACCGACGAACGCGTCTGGAGGCTCATGGCGCGCGCCGCGCTCGACCGGGAGGGACTCGAGCTCTTCGCCGCCGAGATGCCCTTCCTCGAGAAGCTGGTGGCCTCGATCCGCGCGAGCCAGCTGCGGGGTCACGTCCGTACCCCGGTCGACGCGCGTCTGCTCGTGGCGATGATGGGTGCTCTCGGTCTCGGATGGCTGGTGTTCGAGCCGATGCTCGTGGCGACGCTCAAGCTGCCGCCGGGGCCGCCGAGCGAGCAGCGCCGTCGGGTGCGCAATGCGTTCCTGCGGCTCGCACAATGGGTCCCGCACGAGCTTCGCGACGAGGCGACCGACTCGGGCTCCTGAGCGCAGGCCTCTCGCCGCCCGCCAGCGGCGTGTCGAGGAACCCCCAGGACGGAGGTCCGCCAGGCGCAACGAGGCATCGTCCTCGGCGTCGCGCGTTCGAGCGTCGGGCTCGTCCGAGCCTCTGGGGCGTGCCGCGATCGCGTGTGCCCCGCCCTCGCCGGCGGCCTCGCGTCGACGGGCGTCCCTCTCCAGTCGCCTGCTAGAGGCCATCCTCGTCGAGGGTCTCGAGATAGAGCGCCCGGACCCGTTCGATGGCCTCGTCGAGGTTCGCGAGGCTCCAGTCGCGGGTCGGGATCGGAGGGTGCACGACCGCCTCGATGGTGGCCGGCCGGATCACCGCCGCGTGCTTGGGAAGGGCATCGAGCGCGTTGCGGAACACGATCGGGACGATCGGGACCCCGGCCTGCATGGCCAGACGGAACGCCCCTTTCTTGAACCCCCCGAGACGGGTGGTCAGGCTCCGCGTGCCCTCGGGTGCGATCACGATCGACGTGCCGGACTGCAGCGCCTCGACGGCCGGCCCGAGGGCGGCGATCGCGCGGGTCGGGTCGGCGCGATCCAGGAACACGGTTCCCGCGAGCTCGAAGAACGGCCCGACCAGAGGATTGCGACGCACTTCCTGCTTGGCCACCGCCACCACGTCACGACGCAGGAGCTTGCAGATCAGGAGCGAGTCGACCTGACTCTGGTGATTGAACACGTAGACGGCGGGCCGTTCGGACCAGAGGTGCTCCTCGCCCTCCACCACGAGATCGATCCCGGCCAGGGCGGTGCCGAGCTCCCCCCAGGTCGTCATGGCCAGGTTGATCCCCTGGCGGCGCGATCCGTTGAGGAGCCCCACGGGCATTCCGATCATGAACGAGGTGGCGAGGCTCCCCACGGCGAGGCCGGTACGGAGGAGATCGCCGGCGGTGGGGGTGCCACGGCTGCGGAAGCGCCTCACGGGCCAACCACGCTCCACCGCGATGCGCTGCAGCCCCCGATTCGGATTGAGAGGCCGCGGGCGACCCACGGCTTCGAAGAGGGGCAGGTCTTCGTCGCTGTCGGAATAGAAGTAGCTCTGGTCGAGGTCGAGATCGGCCTCGCCGGCGAGCCGTCGCGCGGCCCGGACCTTGCCCTCTCCGTAGCAGGTGGGATGGATGACACGCCCGGTGAAGGCGCCCCCCTCGACCTCGAGCTCGGTGCAGAGGACGCGGTCGATGCCGAGGTCGCGCGCCACGGGCTCGATCTGGTAGCGCGTGGCCGACGAGATGATGGCCAGGGTGTGGCCTCGGCTGCGGTGGGCCCGAACGAGGGCGCGCGCCTCGGGATAGATCTCGCGCGCGATGTACTTCTCGAAGATCTGCTCGCCCAGCTCGTCGAGCGCGGATTCCGAGAGTCCGCGGTAGGCCCCGGCCACCGCACCCATCAGACCCGAGAAGCCGGTGCGCCCGAGCTCGAAGCTCACCGCCGCGGCCACCGATTCGAAGAGCTCGCGGGGTGCCATGCGACCCGACAGGAGGCGCTCCTGGAAGAACGCGATCGACGAGAAGCCCGCGACCAGCGTGTGGTCGAAGTCGAAGAGGGCCCCCACCTTGGGGCCGCTCGGGCCCGTCTGGATCCCGCGGAGCGTGTGCGCGTGGAGCGTCATGTGTCTCGGCTCATCTCCCGACGCCGCTAGCGACAGTCTAGGGCAACCCGGCCCGGCGCCTGCCCCACCCGATCGGTCGCCCCGCAGCCCGACACGAGCCCGGAGGCGTGGGGCCGGGCCGCGGCCCCGGACGCCATCCGGGACCCGGGGGCCTCAGGCGGCGGCTGGGCCTGGAGGGCGGCCCGCATCGCGGCGATCTCCAGGACCTCGCGGGCCTCGAACCAGACCTCCCGGAGCTGGTTCCGGATGGCTGCGACGGGAATCGGGCGCTGCGCCTGGCGCGCCAGGAGGCGGGCGCGCCGCAGGCCGAGGCGGGTGACGATGGTCTCCGTGGCCTCCCCCGGATCGAGACACCCGACGGCCCGGGCGAGCGCCGGGCCGAAGCGCCGCTCGATCTCGGCCAGACCGAGGAGGCTGCGCTCGACCGGCGATTCGCCCGGCCCGGAGATCTCGAGGTCGAGCCGGAGGGGTCGCTGCCAGCGCGCGGGGTCGAGGTCGCGGAGGGCCGCGAGCTCCGTGTCACTTGGCTCCGACAGGCGGGCGCGCGCCCGCACCAGGCGTTCGAGTCGCTGGATCAGATACCGGCGCACCACGGGATCGCTGCGCCAGAGCGATTCGGTCGCCCCGTCCGTGGCGAGGGCCTCCGCGCCGCCGAGGAAGGCCCGGTTCCGAGCGCGACGCCGCAGGACATTCGGGTCGCTGCGATGGAAGCCGAGCCTCTCGGCCTCGGCCAGGAGGAGCTCGTCCTCGATCTGGCGCCGGACGAGCGCCCGGCGCACCTGAGCGTCGACCGGTCGTTGCGCGCGACGCTCGAAATCGGCCTCGGCTGCGGTGAGGCGCGCCGCCGAGAAGGCCGGGCGCTCGGCGGCCGACCGTTCGGAGGAGGGAGCCGGTGGCGATTCCGGGCCGGCCCGCGTGATCCCCCAGAGGGCCAGACCGAGCACCAGGTAGCGGAGGAGGGCGCCCCTCACGGCCGAGCGGTGGCCCCGGGCAGGATCCAGACGGGCGAGGTCCAGGCCCGCTCCTGGATGAGCGGGCGATGGTCCTCGGAGCAGCAGGGCTCGAGGCCGGCTCCGAGCGTCTCGGGTCGTTGGCAGTCGACGCCGCGCTCGCGACACACGTGGGCGCTCCAGCGGCAGCTCGGGGTCTCGAGCACCCGCGCGTAGTAGAAGGCCGGCTCGCCCGGGTCGAAATCGGGGTCCTCGAACGACGCGCACAGCCGGCTCGTTCCCTCACGACTCGGTCGGCAGGTGGCCTCGTCGACGTCGCCCCCGGCGGTCGCGTCGCCGGCCACGTCGATCACCTCTTCGTGGGTTCCCTCGGCGTCGAGCCATCCCTTCACGATCTGGATCCGCTGCAGCCGATTGCCGGGCCTTCCCTCGGGCCCCGGGTCGCTCTCGGCGCGCTCGGCGATCCGGAGCGGACGGCCCGCCGCCTGCGCGCCCTCGAGTCGCCCGCCCATCGGAACGCCCGCGGCGTAGCCGGCGGCGACGAACCCCGCGTCCTGGCAGAGATCGGCGGCGAGACCGAAGCCTGCGAACAGACGCACCCGGATCCGGGGGCCGCTGGTGGCGTAGGTCTCGCGGCGGCGCATGGCCTCGAAGAGCGCATCGCGCGAGTTCTCTTCGGCCCAGATCACGGCCAGGCCGCCGGGGTTCATCTCGAGGTCGTCGGGCAGGCCCACCGGCAGGGCGTCGGGATCCATCTTGCCCGCACCTCCGTGTCCGACGTGCGCCGTCTCGTCGACCCGGCCGGCCGCCCCGAGATGCGTGTCCGTACTCCCGACGAAGCCGAGCGGGAACGGATTTGCGCCCAGCTCGGATTCGAGTCGCAGCCCTTGCTTCAGCGCCCAGCGCACGAAGCTTCGCGGGTCGGGCTCGGCGGCGAGCCAGGGGACGAACTTCCCCTGGAAGGTGCCGTACGGGAGCTTCTCGAAGGCGCAGAGCTCGTCGGCCGTGCCGGGCTCGAAGGCGCACTCCGACTCGCCCTTGTGCTGGACGATCTCGACGAGGGGCTCGATGCGCGCCCGCTGCTCGGCCCAGGCCCGGGTGATCGGGTTGCCATCCGAGTCCTCGGTCTCGAACATCAGACCGCCGCTCAGGTTGGAGTTGTGGGGAATCGCGAGCGCATCACAGCCCTCGAGGCCGGCGATGCACTCGTCCTCGAGACGCTGCCAGAGCTGCTCGGCGGAGGGCGCCTCGTAGTAGCTTGCCGGGAGTCGCGGTACCCGGTCGTTGCGGAAGACGACGTTGCGATGGAGGTTCCGGGCGCCCTGGGCCCCGGTCCACTCGTAACCGACGAATGTGGTGAAACGGCACTCGGCGCTCCGGTCGTAGGCCCCCTCGGCCGCCGACTGGATCTCGGCCCAGGGCGTGAGCGCTGCGTCGAGACAGAGGCGGCCACCCTCCCCGCAGAAGCCGAAACGGGTGGGCTCGTCGAACCAGGTCGACTTCCAGTTCATCAGGAAGAAGGCGGCGCGCGGCCAGCGTCGGTAGATCCGGCACACCCAGGAGTCGTGGCCCTCGAGGCCGGGGGTCGAGCAGACGTGCACCTCACCGAGCTGCTCGGCGTGGTCGGTGACGATGGCGAAGTCGCGCGCGCGCGACAGCCGCAGCCGGCGCAGGGGCTCGCCCTGCTCGTCGTAGGGCTGGATGGCCAGTGGCTCGCCACGGGCGAAGCGGTAGGCATCGGTGGGCCGGCTCCGGGTCCCCTGCGTGCTCGCGTCCTGGGAGAGTGCGGTGTGGACGTGGGTGTCCCCGAAGAAGGGCATGCGCAGGGGCTCGTGCAGCCGGCAGGGCTCGCGCGTCTCGGTCACCTGGAAGGTCCGCTCGTGGGGGTCGGACCCCGCTGCAGGGCCCACGAAGCCGCATCCGACCGCGGCCAGGAGCCCGAGTCGGGCCAACCGACGCACCAGTGTGGAACCCCTCGACGCCCGCACGGGCTTCCGTGGTACCACGCGCCTTCTCCGGGGTCGAGAGTCGAGGGGCGAACCGGGGCGTGGGGGGCGTTGCGGACAGGGAGCCGGCGGGGCGCATCGGAAAAGATTTTCCGTGATCGGGGAAATCCGATGCCACCGAGCGAGGACAGCGCCGGAGCCTCTGGCTGAGCGGGCACGCGCACCCATGCGATTCCGCGAGCTTACGGAGTCTGTGGAGTCGACCGCCGGTTGGCCCACCAATTGCACATTCTCCTGGGCGGGAAGGGGAGTGCCTCACGGGCGCTCCCTTTCGTGCGTTCCGGCGCTCACCGAGGGCGCGGACGCGGCAAGGCCTGGTGCCGTCGCTCCGCCACGGGAAGACCGGGAGGCACGTCCGCCCACGGGAAGGGGCCCCGACGCATCGGCGACGGAGTCAGCGCGACTCTGTGCCCGGGCTCGGGAGGCAGGGGGAACCTTCTCGTGAACCGCGCACGCTTCGTCCTCGCGATCGCCGCCATCAGCTTCGTCAGCCTCGTGGCTCCCGGGGCCTCGACGACCGCATCCGCCGCCACCATCGACGTGAAGTACGAGGTCGACTCGGGCTCGGCCGATCTGCCCCCGTCGGGCGGCGACGGCGTCGTGACGAGCGGAATGTTGACCCTCCGGTTCATGACGCTCGGCGGAGACATCCAGCCGGGAGCCGCCACCCTCCTCACCTTCTCGCTGATCACCCAGGACATCCAGATCCTGTTCACCAATGTCCCGGGCACCGTCGCCACGAACGCGGGCACCGACGTCGCCTACTTCCGCAACACCGGGGTCGTCACCGACGGGAAGACCTATCGCGGCTACGCCCAGAACTACGGACCCTACGGCGTCACCATGATCACGAACCAGTTCCGGCTGTTCTTCGATCTCACCGAGATGTCGGGAGAGCTCACCCTGGACACCGCGATGAGCAGCAATGGCTACGCCGATTTCGTCGGGCGCGAAGTCGACCTGGTGCCCGAGCCGAAGCGCTCGCCTCTGCTCGTGGCATCGATCGCCGGGTTGGTCGTGCTCGCCGGCTGGGCCGCGCGGCGGCATGCCGCCACGCGTCTGGGGTAGCAGGCCGCGGACCTCTCGGGTCGGCGGCCATCAGGCTCTCGCCCGGGGGACACTCGGCAGCGGGGTGCTCCGGGGCGCGCGCCTAGCTGCGCGAGGACCGCTCGGGCCCCTCGGCGTCGAGCGCTTCGGCCACGGCCCCGGCCAGTGCGAACAGGCTCTTCGGCGCGGAACCCTCGGCCTTGTTGTTCGCGATCACCAGGGTCTGGTGGCCTCTCGCATGGGCCTCCGTGCACAGGCGGGCGATGGCGCCGCGTGCCCGCGGATCGGGATCGACGATCCTGTCGAACGGGGCGTAGCGCGCCCGCGCGGCCTCGTAGCGCTGCCCCCCGCCCAGCATCCAGCGCACCACCAACGGGCCTGCGTGTCCCGGTCCGAGGCTCTGCTGCTGGCGCTCGATCTCGGGCATGCGCGGGTGGACGGTGTATCCGTGGGCGACGCCCTCGTCGCGGAGGAGCCGTGCGTGGTGGTCACCGAGGAGCGGACCGTGGCGGATCTCGAGCGCCCGCGGCACCGAGTCGGGTAGCCGCGAGAAGAACCTTCCGAGCCGGTCGAGCAGCCGATCGATCTCGCGTGGTCCGTCGAGGCGCAGCGGTGGCATCTGGAAGAGGAGCACCCCGAGCTTCTCGCCGAGGCCCTCGCGCGCGGGCTCGAGCCAGGCACGGCGCGCGAGATCGGGGTCGAGGAAGTCAGGATTCGTGGAGCCATCGCGGGTGCGCGGACTCGTGATGGCCGAGCCCGCCTTCACGAGGAAGCGGAAGTCTTCCGGAACCTGGTCGGCATGGGCGCGGTAGTCGCGTCGGGCGAGGGGAGCGTAGAAGGTGCGGTCGAGGCCGACTGCGCGGAGGAGGGGATGCGCGGCGTAGGCGCGCAGGCCGGCGCGAGAGAGCCGCTCGCGGGAATGCTCGCCGGCATACACGACGCCGCGCCAGCCCGGAAACGACCAGGACGAGGTGCCCATGCGAAGCGCTTCTGGAAGTCGCTCGGCCAGGCCGATCGCTTCTGGAGAAGGCGGCGCCGGGTCGATCGGCGCGTGTGCGAGATCGGGTGGGCCCGACCCTTCGGTTTCCCACAGACCGAGCTGTCGCTCCCGGTCTCGCTCGGGCGGCGGAATCACCCGTCGACGCGAAGCAATGCCTCGATCTGCTCCACGAGCGCAGGATCCTTCGGCGCCGTCCGCGGTGGGAACTTCGCGACCACCTTGCCCGACCGGTCGACCAGATACTTCTGGAAGTTCCACTGCACCTCTCCACCGATCGGATCCGGCAGACCCGTCAACATCTGGTAGAGAGGATGCTTGTCGGGACCTTTCACGTGGATCTTGGCGAACATCGGGAACTCGACCCCGTAGGTCGACCGACAGAAGTCGGCGATCTGGGCGTTCGATCCGGGCTCCTGTCCCGCGAAGTCGTTGGCCGGGAAGCCGAGCACCACGAAACCCTGCGCCTTGTACTCCTCGTAGAGCGCCTCGAGTCCGTCGTACTGGGGCGTGAGACCGCACTTGCTGGCGACGTTCACGATCAGGGCGACCTGGCCGCGGTAGTCGGAGAGCGCCTGCGGCGTCCCATCGATGCGATCGAGGGTGTGGTCGAGCACGTCCGCTCCTCCCTGAATGTCTGCCTTCGCATGGGTCGGCGTGTCGGCCTGGGCGCGTGGGCTCGATCCCAGGGTGCCCAGCCCGACCAGGACCGACACGATCCCGAGTCCGAGGGCCCCGCAGATGGCTCGGCGAGCGGTCATCGACTCGAACATGGTGAATCCTCCTGCCTCCACGCGGAGTCTCGGTCCCGCGCGGGCCCCGTCAAGCCCGGCCCAGCGGGCCCGAGATCGACTATTCTCCGCGCCTCGTCCCAGAGGGGGTTCGGGCGGAATGCCTTCGCTCAACAGGATCGTGGTGGTGGGTGGCTCGCTCGCCGGACTTCGGACCGTCGAGAGCCTGCGCCGGCTCGGATTCGCGGAACGCATCCTCGTGATCGGCGCGGAACGCCACTGGCCCTATGACCGACCACCCCTCTCGAAGCAGCTCCTCGCCGGCGAGTGGGACGCGGAGCGCGTCACCCTGCGCCCGCCCGAGAGCTACGACGAGCTCGAGGCCGAATGGCGGCTCGGTCGGCGCGCGGTCGCACTCCATCCGAACGCGCGCGAAGTCGAGCTCGACGACGACGAGCGCGTCGGATTCGACGGCCTCGTGGTCGCGACTGGCGCCACGGCGCGCCGCCTCGAGGACCTCCCTCTCCTCGAGGGCCTCCATGTGCTCCGCGATCTCGACGACGCCCTGGCCCTTCGCCGGGATCTCGAACGCTCGCCCCGGGTCGCCATCATCGGCGCCGGCTTCATCGGAGCCGAGGTCGCCGCCGTGTGCCGAGGGCGCGGGCTCGAGGTGGACCTCGTCGAAGCCCTTCCAGCTCCCTTTGCCGGGGTGCTCGGCAGCGCCATGGGTCGCTATCTCGCCGGACTGCATCGCGACGAGGGTGTGCGGTTGCACTGCGGCGTCCGGGTCGAATCGTTCGAGGGCGAGAAGCGGGTCTCGGCGGTTCGGCTCGAGGACGGGACGCGCATCGCGGCCGACGTGGTGGTGATCGGGATCGGAGTCGAGCCCGAGACGGCCTGGCTTGCCGACTCCGGGATCCACGTCGACGATGGCGTGATGTGCGACGCCACCTGCGCGGCGAGCGTGGAGTCGGTGTACGCAGTGGGCGACGTGGCTCGCTTCGAGCATCCCCGTCTCGGTCGCAGCGTCCGCCTCGAGCACTGGACCAACGCCGCCGAGCAGGCCTCTGCGGCAGCCGAGAATCTGCTGGCCGGGCCCGGGGGCGCCAGGCCGTACGCGCCGGTCCCGTACTTCTGGACCGACCAGTACCGACACAAGCTGCAGCTCGTCGGGCTTCCCGACCCGGGCGACGCCTTCGAGCTGGTCGAGGGCGCCTTCGGCGATCATCGCTTCGTCGGGCTCTACCACCGCGAGCGCCGGGTGACCGGGGTGCTCGGCATGAACCGGGCCCGCCCGGTCATGCGCCTGCGCGCGCAGATGCGCGATGCAGACGCCGGGGGCCTCTCCCTCGACGCCGTGCGCTCGCTCCTCGCGGGCCACACGCCCGCCCCGGGTGGCGCCTAGCTCGCACGCAGGGCCTCGGCCGGAGGGATGCGCGCGGCACGCCAGGCCGGCACCAGGCCGGCGATCATCCCCACCGCGACGAGGGCGCTCGTGACACCGAGGGCCATCCACGGCTCGAACACCGGCGGACTCCCGAGCCGGGATCCCTCCGACGCGAGGCGGGCCGTGATCTGCGCGAGGCCCGATCCCAGCGCGGCCCCGAGCAGTCCCGCCATCAGGCTGACCGTCAGCGCCTCGCCGAGGAACTCGACGAAGATGGCGCGGTCGGTGGCGCCCACGGCCTTGCGAAGCCCGATCTCGCGCGTTCGTTCCCCGACCACCACGAGCATGATGTTCATCACCCCGATGGCGCCCACGAGCAGGGTCGCGAGCCCCGCGCCCACCAGGAAGATCCGCAACCCGAAGACGAGTCGGTGCAGGATCTGGAGGATGGCGTGGATGTTCACCATGGTGAGGGTCATCTCGAGTTCGGGCGCGAAGCCGTGTCGTAGCCCGAGCACCTGACGCACCCCCCAGATCGCCTCGGCACTTCGCTCGCGGGTCTCGGGTGCGAAGACCACGTGAGCGAGGACGTCGGACTTCTGGAGCCAGCGCTGCGCCGTCGTGTAGGGCACCAGGATGGCCCGATCATCCTGTCCTCCCACACCGACCAGCTGGTCGCCCTTGCGCGCGGCGACGCCCACCACCCGGAATCCGAGGCCGTCGATCTGGAGGCTGCGTCCGAGCGGATCCCGTCGGTCGAAGAGCCGCCGGGCGGCGTCGGCGCCGAGAAACGCCACCCGCCGGCTCCGCTCGACGTCGGTTGCGCTGAGGAAACGACCGCGGGCGACCTCGAAGTGGCGGATCTCGCGGGCGGCCTCCGATGTTCCCTGGACATGGAGGAGCTTCGTCCGCGGGCCGGCCCGGACGATGCGCGACCAGAAGGTCAGGTTCGGGGACGCCTGCTCGACGCTCGCGAGGCGTTCGAGGCGTGCGAGATCCGGGTTCTCGAGCTCGATGAGACGCGCGCCGCGCTCTCCGACGCGCGGCTTGATCTCGATCCCCGGCCAGAGGAAGACGATCCGGGGCCCGATGTTCTGGAGACGGGTCACGAAGTGGGTGTCCATGCCCTGCAGGCTCGCCGACAGGTAGGTGAGCATGAATGCCCCCCAGGCGATCCCGAGACCCGTCAGCAGGTAGCGGAGCGCGTGCGCGCGCAGGCTCTGGAGGATGCGGAGGCCGAGGTCCACGGCGCGCCTCATTCCATCCGGAGCGTCAGGGACGGGTCGATGCGCGACGCGCGCCAGGCCGGCACCACCCCGGCGCCGACGCCGACGGCCAGCATCACTCCGAGCGCGAGCCACACGACGGCGGGGCTCAGCACCGGTACGGGCACCAGCTCGGGCAGCTCGAACGATGCGAGCAGGTGGGCGCCCCCGATCCCGAGCGCAGCTCCGAGCAGCCCCCCGATCGTGGTGACGACGAGCGTTTCGAGGAAGAACTGGACCACCACGTCGCGCCGCCGGGCGCCGATCGCCAGACGCAGTCCGATCTCGTGGCGTCGTTCGTGGACCGCGTCGAGCATCATGTTCAGGACGCCGACGCCCCCGATCACGAGCAGCGCCGCCGCGAGCACGAACATGAGTCCGCGCGTCTCGTCGAGCGGAAGCTGGTTGAGCATCTCGAGGCTGCTCCAGACGCCGACGGCCTCTTCGTCGTCGGGCGAGACGCCGAGCCGCTCGGCCAGGATCGCGCGCACCTCGTCCTCGGTGGCCTGCATCGCCGCGCGGTCCGGCATCCGGTAGAGGATCTTGCTCACGACCGGGTCGTCGGTCCACCAGGGCGGCCAGTGCGCCTGCAGGGTCGCGAGCGGCGCCCACACCTGCTCGTCGATCTCCATCCGGTCGCGCGAGAGCTGGGTGCCGAGCGGCTCGAGGATCCCGATCACCTCGAAGGGCCTGCCGGCCAGCCGGATCCGGCTGCCGATGCCGCCGTCCGCGCCGAGCAGGCGTCGCCGCACGGTGTCGCCCACCACCACGACGCGGCGGCGATGGTCGAGGTCGGCATGGGTGATGCCTCGGCCCGCGGCGAGATGGGCCCCGCGGATCTCCATCACCTCGGGATCGATCCCGCGGACGTCGAGACTGAGCGCGCGCTGGCGGTGGGTCACCGGCAGGAACTGCCAGTACTCGGCTCCGATGCGCTCGGGGAGCCGCGCCCGCCGGCGCAGGGCATCCACGTCCGCCTGGACGTACCAGAGGAAACGTCGATCGACGGCCGGCGTGAAGTCCTCGCCGATCTTGCCGGCCCACACCTCGCCCATGTTGCGGCCGGTCTTGAAGAAGCCACGTTCGAGCATCGCGCGCACGCCGTCGCCCCATCCGACCAGCAGGATCACCGAGGCCGTGCCCCAGACGATCCCGAAGAGCGTGAGGGCGGAGCGGAGCTTGTGCGCCAGGAGCAGACGCAGGGCCTGACCGAAGGTGTCGCCGAGGGTCATGCGGAAGACCGGGTGTCCGATTCGATGCGGCCGTCGCGCAGCGCGAGGCGGCGCGCAGCCCGCTCGGCGACCGACGGGTCGTGCGTCACCATGACCACCGTGCAGCCTTCGCGGTGCACCGCGTCGAGCAGGGCGAGGATCTCGCCGCCCGTCCGGGTGTCGAGGTTGCCCGTCGGCTCGTCGGCGAGGACGAGCGTCGGATCTCCCACGAGCGCGCGGGCCATCGCGACCCGTTGACGCTCGCCGCCCGACATCTCGGCCGGCCGGTGGCGCGCACGGGCAGCGAGCCCCACGCGCTCGAGAGCCTCGAGGGCCCGCTCCCGGCGCACCGCCCGCCGCACGCCGCGATACACGAGCGGGAGCGCCACGTTCTCGAGCGCGGAGAGTCGAGGCAGCAGGTTGAAGGTCTGGAACACGAAGCCGATCTGCTCACGCCGCAGGCTGGCGAGCTCGCGTTCTCGGAGCGCTGCGACCTCGCGCCCTTCCAGCACGTAGCGTCCCTGACTGGGGCGCGACAGGCAGCCGAGGATCTCCATCATGGTCGTCTTGCCCGAGCCGGATGGGCCGGTGATCGCGACGTACTCGCCCGCGTCGATGCTCACCGTCACGTCGCGGAGCGCGTGCACGGCGAGCGCACCGGTGTCGTAGACCTTGTCGACCCGTTCGAGCCGGATGGCGCTCTCCCCGGCGCTCACTGGAGTCGCACCCGCTCGCCGGGCCGGACGCCCGACAGGATCTGGACGAGCGCGCCGTCGACGATGCCGATCTCGACCGGGCGCGTTTCGGGGGTCCGGTCGTCCGCGTCGCGAACCACCTCGACGTGGATCCCGGTGGTGCCGTAGCGGAGGGCCGTCTCGGGGACCACGAGCGCGTCGTCGACCACCTCGGTCACGATGTCGGCGTCGCCCGACATGCGCGCTCGCAGCGCACCCGCGTCGGGATCGTCGACCTCGATCTCGACCTCGAAGTAGGTGACGTTCTGGACGCGTTCCCCCACCGGGCTGATCTCGCGCACGGTCCCCGAGAAGACCCGATCCGGGAAGGCCTCGGTCCGGATCCGGGCCGGCTGTCCGAGCGTCACGCGCGCGATCTCGTTCTCGTCGACCAGGCCCTCGAGGTGCATGCGGCTGGTGGCGGCGATCGACAGGAGCAGGGTGCCCCCCGTGACGGCGGTGACCGGCGAGACCGCGTTGCCCTCCTCGACGTGGACGTCGAGCACGCGGCCCGCGAGCGGGGAGCGGATCGTCGAGTAGCGGAGCTGCACCTCGAGCGAGTCGAGGCGGGCCCGCATGCGAGCGAGTTCGGCGCGGGCACCGTCGTGGCGCGAGCGCGCGTCGTCGCGATCGCGCAGGGCGGCGGCGCCGCGGGCCGCGAGCGCCTCGCGACGTTCAAGCTCGAGCTTGGCGAAGCGTCGGCTCACGTCGGCAGCCCGCACGCCGGCCTCGGCCTCGCGTACCTGGGCCTCGAGGATCTCGCGATCGAGCTGGACGAGCAGGGCTCCGGCCTCGACGAGAGCGCCCGGGGCGACAGCGATCTGCTCGACGATGCCCGCGACGCGAGGCCGGACCTCGACCTCCTTGGCCGGCTCGATCGTGCCCGTGGCGACGACGATTCGCTCGATCCGGCGCCGTTCGACCGGGGCCGTGGGGGCCGCGGGAGGGGGCTCGCCCGTCTCGCAGGCGAGGACCAGAACGAGCGGGACGAAGATCCGGGCCGCCCGGCCGACCCGGAGCGGGCTGGGACGAGCAGAGGCGGGAGCGCGCGGCACACGACCTCCTCGGGCGACACCGATGCTATCAGAGCGCCCCAGGCGAGACAGGACCCGGAGGGCGCTCGGGCGGGCGTGCCGCTCGCGAAGATGGCACCTTCCGGTGACGCCGGGCGTCATGCGTCGACGGCCACCGTGGACCCCGATCGCTCGCACGCGCGGGCATCGTCGGGTCGTCCGGTCCGGGTCGAGCGAGCCGCCCGCCCAGTGCGCGGCGAGGCCCGCGACGGGCGGGACGACAGCGGCCGGGCCGATACGACGGACTGCAGGAAGGAAGGGCAGGAACCGCATGGCAGGGTGGCGAGCAGGGCAGAAAGCTCTCGGAGTGGATCCGGTCGGGGAAGCCCCGGCGGGCCCTGGGGAGGGAAGGCAGCCGTGACGATGGATGCTTCCTCGCAGCGCAGCGCGGCACTCGCCGATCTCGAGCGACGTCGCTTCGACCTGATCGTGATCGGGGGCGGGATCACGGGCGCCGGGATCGCGCGCGAGGCGAGCCGCCGCGGTCTGGAGGTCGCCCTCTTCGATGCGACCGACTTCGCCGCAGGCACCTCGAGCCGCTCGTCCAAGCTTATCCACGGCGGTCTCCGCTACCTCGCCATGGGAGACGTCGCGACCGTTCGCGCCACCGCCCTCGAGCGGAAGGTGATCCACCGCCTCGCGCCCCATCTGGCCGAGCCCCACTGGATGCTCGTCCCGACCCGCTCGCGGGCGGGCCTCCTCAAGGTGCGCGCCGGAGTCACCACCTACGAGAAGCTCGGTGCCGTCGAGCAGGCCGACCGGCACTTCAACTGGGGCCAGGACGATCTGGCCGAACACGAACCGACCCTCGATCGGGATCTCTACCACCACGCCTGTGTGTATCGCGAGTACCTGACCGACGACGCGCGTCTGGTGCTCGCGAACCTGCGCGCGGCTGCGGCCGCCGGGGCCGTGGTCCTGAACCACGCGCCCGTCGAGGCGATCACCAAGGAAGGCGCCCGCGCGGACGGGGTGGAGGTGGCCTGTCAGGTGAGCGGAGCTCGCGCGCGGGTGCGCGGACGCTGCATCGTGAATGCGACCGGTCCCTGGGTGGACAGTCTGCGCGCCCTCGAAGACGATTCCGCGGCCCCGCGACTGCTGCTCTCGAAGGGGGTCCACATCGTGTTGCGTCGCGAGCGTCTGCCGGTGCGACACATCCTGATCCTCGACACCCGCGACAAGCGCTCGATCTTCGTGATCCCGCGAGGCCGCTCGGTCTACGTGGGGACCACCGACACGACCTACGACCGCGGCCACGAGGTCTGGCCCGAGATCCGTCTCGAGGACGTGCGCTATCTGCTCGAGCCGCTCGAGCGTTCGTTCACGGTCGACCCACTCGGGCCTCGCGATGTGTTCGCGGCCTGGGCGGGCCTGCGCCCCCTGATCTTCAAGGAGGGCAGCAAGTCGCCGAGCGAGATCCCGCGCAAGGACGAGGTCTGGATCGGTCCAGCCGGGATGGTGACCATCGCGGGAGGCAAGCTCACGGGCTATCGGCCGATGGCCCAGGCCACCCTCGAGACCGCGGCCGAGGCCGCGGGCTTCCGGCTGGGCGAGGCCCCCGACGAGCAGGCGCTCCCCGGCGGCGAGTTCGGAGGCGACGTCGACGCGCTCGCGGCCGAGCTGGCCCGGGGCTCGGATCTGGCCGGGAGCACCGCCACCCGCTTCGCCCGGCTCTACGGGAGCGAAGCGCACCAGGTGCTGGCACTCGGAGCCGAGCCCCTGACTCCCGACCCCGATGTCCTGACGGGCGAGGTCGACTGGGCCGTGCGCGAGGAGTGGGCCGTCCAGCTCGCCGACGTGGTCTACCGCCGTCTGCGCCCCGCCCTCTATCACCCCGAGGCCCGCGAGGCCGGACTCGAGCCGATCGCACGGCGCATGGGGAGCCTGCTCGGCTGGGACGCCGAGACCGAGCGCCGCGAGATCGCCGAGACCCGCGCGCTGCTCGACGCCGAGCTGGCCTTCCGAGACGAGGTCGCCGCCGCGTGAGCGACGTCCTGGCCCGGCTGTGCGACGCGCTCGGCGATGAGGTGTCGACGGATCCCGAGGTGCTGGCCGGGCACCGGCGCGACACCTGGATGCTCGGGGAGCTGGACGACCTGGAGCAGGGCGACGCCCTGCCGCGGCCGCTGGCGGTGGTGCGCCCGGTCGCCACGGCGGGGGTCTCGCGCGCGCAAGAGATCGCGCGCGCCACGGCCACGGCAGTCGTGCCCTACGGTGGCGGTTCAGGGGTCTGCGGGGGCGTGCGTGCGACGGGCTCCGAGATCGTGCTCTCGACGCGACGCCTCGACGGGCTGCGCGATCTGTCGAACCGCGAGCTTCGCGCGAGCTTCGGGGCGGGCACGCTCGGCCTCGTCGCCGAGGAGCGCGTGGCGAAGGAGGGTCTCACCATCGGCCACTGGCCCCAGTCGATCGCGCTCGCCACGCTGGGGGGCCTGGTGGCGACCCGCTCGGCCGGTCAGTACTCGACGGCCTACGGCAACATCGAAGACCTGCTGCTCGAACTCGAGGTGGTGCTGCCCGACGGCCAGGTGCTTCGCACCGCACGCACGCCCCGCGCCTCGGCCGGACCCGATCTGCGCCAGCTCTTCTGCGGGAGCGAGGGGATCCTGGGAGTCGTCACCGAGGTGGGTCTCTCGCTCCGTGAGCAGCCCGCGGAGAGCCGCGGACAGTGTATTCATTTCGAGGACTTCGAGACCGGACTGGAAGCGATTCGTGAGCTCCTGCGCGGGGGCTGGCAGCCGCCCGTGGTGCGGCTCTACGACGCCCGCGAGTCGGCGCGACAGTTCTCGGCCCACGCCCCCGACGGCCGCGCTGTCCTGCTTCTGCTCCACGAGGGTCCGGCCGCGCAGGTCGGGGTGGCCTGCGAGGCGGCTTCGGTGCTCTGCGCCGCGCGGGGCGGCGTCGAGACCTCGCCGGAGGCGGTGGCCGAATGGCACGAGCGACGCAACCACGTCCCGGGCTTCCGCGGCTTCCTCGAGAAGGGGATCGTGGTGGACACCGTCGAGGTGGCGGCGACCTGGGACCGGGTGCCTGCGGTCTACGCGGCGGTCGTCGCCTCACTCGAGGCGGTGCCCGGGATCCTGGTGGCCTCGGCGCACTCGAGCCACAGCTATCGCTCGGGCACCAACCTCTACTTCACCTTCGCCGCGCGGCCCGAGGAGCGCGCGCGCATGGCCGAGACCTACCGCGAGTGCTGGCGCCGCGTGATGCATGCGACGCTCGCCGAGGGGGGCGGGATCGCGCACCACCACGGCATCGGCCGGGTACGACGCGGCTTCCTCGGCGACGAGCTGGGCCCCGCGGGCCTCGCGGTGCTCCGGGCCGTGAAGCGCGCCCTCGACCCGGACGGGCTGCTCAACCCGGGCGTCCTGCTTCCCGACTGACATGGCGGGCGAGCTCCTGCTCGCGCTCGACCTCGGCACCACGAGCGTGCGGGCGATCGCGTTCGAGCCCGGCGGGCGGGCGCGGGGCCGGGCGGCCCGGTCCCTCACGACGCGCTGTCCCGCCCCGGGCCGGGTGGAGCAGGATCCCACCGAGTACCGCGAGGCGAGCCGGAGCGTTCTCGCCGAGGCCCTGCACCGGGCGGGGGCCGGCGCGCGCGACGTGGCGGGAATCGGCATCGCGAGCCAGCGCGCCACCCTGGTCGCCTGGGATGCACAAAGCGGTCGCGCGCTGGGCCCGGCGATCGGCTGGCAGGACCAACGCGCCGTGCCCCTCGCGGAGCGGCTGGAGACCGAGGGTCTGGCCCTCGGCGCGCAGGCGCTCGCCACCCGGCTCGCCTGGGCCCGCCACCACGATCCGACGCTCCGCGAGGCGGCCCGGAGCGGTCGCCTGATGTGCGGGACCCCCGACGCCTGGCTGCATGCCACCGCGAGCGGGGATCTCCGGGGCGCCACCGATCCAGGCCAGGCCTCGTGCACCGCCCTCTACGATCCGCGGAGCGGCGACTGGTCGCGGGCCCTGCTCGAAAGGCTCGGGCTCGCGGAGATCGACCTGCCGCCGATCGCGGCCACGAGCGGAATCGTCGGCGAGACCGACGCCCGCTGGCTGGGGGCTCCGGTGCCCCTTGCCGCGCGGGCCGGAGACCAACAGGCCTCGGCCTTCGGACTCGGCGTCCACCGGGCGGGGCAGACGAAGCTCACCCTCGGCACCGCCGCCATGCTTGACCGCCACACCGGGTCGGAGCGTCGGCGAGCGCCGGCCGGCTGCCATCCGGTGGCGCTCTGGCAGCTCGCCGAGCACGACATCGAGTGGGCGGTCGAAGGCGCCGTCCACACCGCCGGTGCCGTGCTCGACTGGCTCGTCTCGCTCGGTGTCGCCGACGACGTCGCCGGGCTTCTGGCCCTCGCCGAGGGGGCCGACTCCGCGGGCGTCGTATTCGTGCCGGCGCTCCAGGGGCTCGGCGCGCCCTTCGCCGACGACGGCGTGCATGCCTCGATCGGCGGGATCACCCGCGGCGCGGGCCGCGAAGCCCTCTGCCGGGCGGCGCTTGAGGGCCTCGCGCACCGCATCGCCGCCCTGTGCGCGGCGCTGGCGGCCGACGACGACGCGCCGTGCGAGCTCCGGGTCGACGGAGGGCTCGCGCGGAGCGAGCTCGTGCTCGGACTCGTGGCCGATGCCACGGGACGCGTGCTCGCGCGTCCCGAGGAGGTCGAGACTACGGCCCTCGGCGCCGGCATGCTGGCCGCTCTCGCCGTGGGCGCAGTGGCGGGGCCGGAAGAGTTCGCGGGGTGGCATCGAACGGCCCGCCGCATCGAGCCGCAGCTCCCGGCCGGGGCCCGCGCGGAGGCCCGGGCCCGTTGGGCCGAGGAGATCGGCCGGGCCCGCGAATGGGCCGCGCGCCGACTGGCTGCCGCGGAAACCTGAGGGCGGCTCCGCGTCGGGTGGTCAGGCCTGCTTCGCCTCGGGCTCCGTCCCCTCGGCTCCCTCCTCGGCCTGTGCCACCTCTTCGTGCTCGGCCATCGCCTCGTGGTGCATCAGATCGCCTTCGAGGCCCACGGCACGGGTGTCGAGCTCGGCGATGCGGGGCGTCCGCCCGTACACGATCAGAAGATCGTCCTCCTCGACACAGGTGTCGCCACTCGGGGCCCCGACGAAGCGGCCGTCCGCGCGCTGGATGCCGAGCACGATCAGGCCCTCCTTCCCCAGTCGCGCCTCGGCGAGCGACTTCCCCACCACCCAGTCGCCCGCCTCGACCCGGACCTCCGACACCCCGTAGTCCTCGCGCAGGTGGAGGAGCCGGGCGTAGTCGCGGGCGTCGATCATGGTGAAGCGGTTCAGCGCCCAGCTGATCACGCGGCACATGCGCTGGTCGAGCCATTGGCTCGACGCTGCCCAGAAGTGCAGGGCGATTCCGCCGACCAGCGCCGCCAGGGGTGCCAGGACGCTCCCGCCCGGGCCCCGGATCTCGATCACCGAGATCAGGAGCGAGGACATCGCGGTCACGATGCCCACGTTCCCGAGCACCATCAGCCAGCCCACGATCCGGCGCCGCACGGGATGGTTGACGATCTGCTCGGCCTCGGTCGTCGTGAATCCGACTCCGGTGAAGGCCGAGCGGGCCTGGAAGCGCGCCGCCTCGCGTCCGAGGCCGGTGTGGGTGAGCGCGACGGTCGCGATGCGGGTGACGATGAGCGAGATCGAGAGGATCAGGAGCAACGAGAGAACCGCGAACATGGAACTCCTCTCGGCCGCAGCGTCAGTCGATGGTAGGAGCTGGGACGCATGGCCGACAGGTCCTGTGGGTCGAGCGGTCCGGATCGGAACCCGGTGCCGATGGCGGCTGGGTCCGGCGACGCGCGGCGCGAGCCCCTGATACCATCCGGCGGCCGCGGCGCGAGAGGTCCCCAGCGATGGACGCGGCGGCCGAACGGTCGGCTCCCTGGGTGGGAGCCAGCGGGAGGAGCCCCGACCCATGTCCCATCCGGAACGAGTCGCGCGCACGTCCGGGCCGATGCGCATCGTCCAGCTCCTGGCGCTGCTCTACATGGCGATGCTGTTCCTGGCCGCCTGGCCCTCGCCCACGACCCCCGGGCTGGGATTCGCGTCGCGTGTCTCGGTCTGGCTGCTCGAGCGGGCGAGTCTGGTGGCGGGGGTGACGGTCTTCGAGGCCGCGCCCGAAGACCAGATGCTGCGCGCGCTCTGTCACCGCTTCGAGGCCACCCTCGCCGACGGAACGTCGGTCACCCTGATCGATCCCGAATGCCCCCCGGTCGGCCTCCAGGTCCGGCGCGATCCGATGCGCCAGACGATCCACCACATGTTCACCACCATCGCCGACGCCGATGCGCTCTTCGACCGCTCGCGCATGGCGGCCTCGCCCGAGCTCTTCCGGCGCATGGCCTGGACCGGTGACTACCTCTGCCACTCGCCCCGGGTCGACGCGCAGCCCAGAAGCCAGGTTCGGCTTCGCCGCACCCAGTACTGGCAGCGCTACTCGGATGGCGTCCGTGGGGGTGTCGAGAACGAGTTCGTGTGCGTCTGGACCTGCGGCACCCCGGAGGCCGCGCTCCCGCAGTGTGGCTATGTGGCCGCCGGCGGCGGACGGGGATGAGCGCGCCGGCCGAGGGCGCGGGCGCGCTCGATCGCTTCTTCGCGCCCCAGCCCCAGCACGCCATGGTGGTCGCCCGGATCGGCTTCGGCGCGATCCTCGCGAGCTACTACCTGAGCCGTCTCCCCTGGGTCCAGGTCTTCTGGGGGCCCGAGGGGATCGGCGGGGCCGCCACCCACGCCCGGGTGCCGGGCCTGCGGGCGGGCCGGCCGCTCGAGGAGGCCCTGCAGTGGCTGCACCTGGTCGATTCGTCGCTCCCGATCGGGGTCCTGTACGGCCTGATGGTGCTGGCCGCGCTGGCCTTCCTGGTCGGGGCCTGGACCCGGGTGGCGGGCGTCCTCTTGCTGGTGCTTCATGCCCTGTTTCACGCCCGGAACCCGCACGCGTATCTGGGCTGGGCGGCCCTGATCAAGCCCTTCCTGCTCTACGCGACCCTCGCCCCCTCGGGCCGCTTCCTCTCGGTGGATGCCTGGCGGGCCGGCCGGCCGCTCGTACCCCCGATGGCGCAGTGGATGGGCCCCGGCATTCCGGTTCGGCTCGCCCAGGTACACCTGTGCGCGGTGTATGCGGTCGCCGGCTGGGTGCGGCTCGGCGAACTCTCGTGGTGGCAGGGCAAGATCGTGTTCGTCTCGCTCACCGACCGTTTCTACGGCCGTCTCGACTGGGACTGGCATCCCTGGAAGCCGGTCCTGGCCCTCCTCACCTGGGCCACCTTCGTGCTCGAGCCGGTGGCCCCCGTGCTCCTCTGGATGCGCCGGGTGGGCGTGGTCTGGGCGCTCCTGCTCCTCGGCTTCCACGCCGGGCTCGAGCTCTTCGCGAACTTCGGATACTGGAGCCATCTGATGATGGTGGCGCTCTGCGTGTTCCTGCCGCCGGCCTGGCTCCATTGGGCCTTCGAGCGGCTGGTGCCGCCGAGGCAACGCGCGGCCGGCGCGGACGTCTGAGGGCGACCTCCGATCGGGCCACACGATCGGGCCACCGTATGGGACCCGGATGCAGAGCTCGCGCGGCGGGGCGGCAGCAGCCCCGTGGCCGGGTGCCGGGCCGAAGGGAGGGCCCGAGCCGCTCGGCCTGCCGGGCGACCCATCCCGAAAAGAAAACGGCCACCTCCCGGAGGAGGTGGCCGTTCGAGGTCCGTGCCCCAGGCGGGGCACCGAATCCCTTGGCTCTAGCGGCGCAGCTTGCGGCGGCCGATCGCGGCCAGACCGATCACGCCCGAACCGACGAGCAGGAGGGTTCCGGGCTCCGGAACCGAACCCACGTAGTCGAGCTCGAGGGTGATGAGCGTCGCCAGGGCGCCGAGGGCGCCGAGGCCCACCACCGTCGGCGAGACGAGGGTGAGCGCGCCCGCGCCACCGGCGGTGCGGCTGTCGGAGCCCGTGCCGGCCTGGCTCTGCGGGCTACCCGCGAGCGAGCCCGTCACGACGGTCGGGGCGAGCTGGAACGGGTTGGCGCTGATCACGCCACCGATGAGCGCGCCGAAGACCGAGAACGGCTGCGTGCCGCCCACGCCGATCACGCTCAACGGGAT
>CAYYUT010000004.1:364-25168 GCA_964474935.1 uncultured Spirochaetales bacterium | reverse complement strand
AGGACTCGATCCGGGCCAACGATCGTCGCAGGGTCTCGCCGTGCTCCGTCAGGCCTTCGATCGCCCGGAGGGTGCCGGTGAGACGATCCGAGAGGAGCTCGGGCCCGAGCACCTGGCCGGCGTCGGCGAGTGCCAGGGCACGCTGCACCTCGTTCTCGAGCTCGCGCACGTTGCCGGGCCAGTCGTGCACCTCGAGTGCGTGCTCGGCCTCGGGCGAGAAGCGACAACCGGGCTTGCCCTCGTGCTTCGAGTGATGAGCGAGGAAGTGGCCGGCGAGGAGCGCGATGTCCTCGCGGCGCTCGCGCAAGGGCGGGAGCTCGATCGGGAACACGGCGAGCCGATAGAAGAGATCCTCGCGGAAACGGCCCTTGCGCACCTCGTCCTCCAGATGCCGGTTGCTCGCCGCGATCAGACGCACGTCGACGCGGCGCGAGCGGGTGCCGCCCACGGGCCGCACCTCGCGCTCCTGGAGGACGCGCAGGAGCTTCACCTGGAGCGACGGCGCCATCTCGCCCACCTCGTCGAGGAACAGGCTTCCCCCCTCGGCCGCTGCGAACAGACCCTTCTTCTCGCGATCGGCGCCGGTGAAGGCGCCCCGCACGTGTCCGAAGAGCTCGCTCTCGAGCAGGGTCTCGGGAAGGGCTGCGCAGTTCACGCCCAGGAACGAGCGTGCGTGGCGTGCGCTCCCGTCGTGGATCGCGCGGGCCAGCAGCTCCTTCCCCGTCCCGGTCTCGCCGCCGATCAGGACCGCCGTGTGCGAGCGCGTCGCGCGCTCGGCGAGCTCGAGAACGGGACGCATCGCGGCACTGGCGGTCACGATCCGGGCGAGACCCCGCGTCGTCGTGGTGGCCTCGCGGCGGCCGATCGGCACCGGCTGGGACAGCTCCTCGAGGCTTCGGAGCAGCTCCTCGCGCGCGGGCTCGCTCCCCGCGCCGCGGTCGTCGACGAGCACGCGGGCGGCGCCGCCCGCCATGAGGGCCTCGACGTCACACGACTGGGCCCGATCCAGGCGCACGAGCACCGGGGCGCGCAGCCCGTGTTCGTGCAGCCGTTCGAGCGTCTGGAGGGCTCCGGTGGCCCGCGCCTCGTCGACCACGAGGGCATCGAAGGCATCGAGGGGCAGGCCGGTGGCGTCGTCGGCGTCACGCGCCCAGGCCACGTCGAAGGCGGCCGCGTCGGCCAGGTACCCGAGGCCGCGGCGCTCGCTCGAGCCGACCCACAACAGAGAACGGATGGTCGTCATGCTTCCTCCCTGGGGCGAGAGTCCGAGAGAGAGCAAGACGTGTGCCAGGGTGGGGACGCCTGGCTGGGCGGTTGCGAGGGGTCTCGTCGCTCCGCGACAGGTCGGGTGTGGCCCGCCGGGCTCGCACCCGGCTCGGGGCGCGCGCGCGAGCGGCCACGAGGTGGCCACGGGTCGCCCCGGAGGGCCGGGTCCTGGCCCGACGGCGATGGGGCGCGAGAGCGCGGCGATGCGTGAGCCCCCGTGACGGCCGGCCCCGCGGCAGCGCTCAGTCCGCGACGAGGCGGCGCTCCAGCTCCTCCAGGATCCCTTCCTCGGGCGGCTCGCCGCCGAGCACCAGTTGCTCGATCTTCTTCTCGGTCATCGAGAGCCAGAGACGTTGGTCACGCAAACGGTCCCGGCACGAATCAAGATCCCCGCTGAGCCCAAAGTAACGTCTCAGAACACGCGTCACGTGGACATGCTGCTCCCCAGTGACGCTCTCTGACGACCGTGCCTCATCGCCGAAATGCAGGTGCGCCGCGCGCCACAGATCGAGGATCTCTTCGACCTCGTCTCGCTCGCGCTCGAGCCTGTCGGCCTCCTCCTCGAGCTCGGCGCAATCCGTTCGAAGATCCGAGGCCCGCTGCCGGAGATCCTCGAGCGCGCGATCCCTGGGGTCGACCTCGTCGGGGTCGGTCGGCTCCTCGACCGGAAGGTCGTCCGGATCGCGCTCCAGGGCCTCGGGGGCCTCGGGGGTCTCGGGCATCCCGGCTTCCGGCACCTCGACCGGACTCGCCCCCGGCGTCTCGTCCGGCTCGTCGGCGGACGAGCTGGCGACCGTACCCGAGAACTCCTTGAGCACGACGCGCGGCTCGCCGTTCGCGTCCCGGCCGTCGTAGACCCAGATGCGGACCCGGCGTCGCTCGCACTCCTCGTCGTCGAGGCCCAGGGGGTCGTTGCGGCAGGGGGGTCGATTGGCTGCGTACGTGTAGGCGTTGCCCCGGCTGTCGCGATCCCTCCAGGCGCCGAGGGGGTCGCGCGAGACGAAGCGGCCGAGCAGGGGCTCGTAGTACCGGAAGCGGTTGTAGTAGAGACCGGTCTCGTCGTCCCAGCGACGCGCCTTGGCCAGGTACACATTCCCGTAGAAGGTCGACGCGGCCTCGGCCCCGGCGGCGAAGTTGTCGCCGAGATCGGTCGGTGTCAGCTCTCGACCGCTCGGATCCTGGATCACGGGCAGCACCACCGGCCGTCCGTGGGCGTCGTAGCGGTAGTACTCGAGCATGCGCTCCCCGTCGTCGGCGTCCGACAGGCCCATCACGCTCCCGTCGCGACGTGCGAGCAGGTAGTACTCCTGGTCGGCCGCGGTGCTGCGCTGGTTCTTCGGGGTGGTTCCGCCAAGCTGGCCGTCGCCGTCTCGGTCGATCGCCACGAGCTGCGGATCGTCGATGCCGCGACCGAGGACGTAGACCCGCTCGGGCGTGGCGGTGATCGAAGCGGCCGTCGAGCCCGGGTCTGCCGAGTCCTCGCGGAGCACCTCGCGTCCCGCGTAGAGGAAGCGCCGCTGGGGCGTCTGGGACGGCCCGGTGAGCACCGCGACCCGGCGCTGCAGCGCATCGTAGCGGTAGTGCTGCTCGACGAACCCCGCCGGCGCGAATCGGAACAACTGGCCGAAGGCATCCCACGTCGCGGTGCCGGTGACGCTCGTCGCGGCCGCGGCCGGTCGGGTCGGCAGGAGGGTGGGATTGCCCGCCCGGTCGTAGGTGGGGACGAACACGGCGGCGTCCCGGTGGATCTGGGTGTACTCGTTGGCCGCGTTCGTCGTGTACACGTCGAGCACGTTCGGCGCCGCCCCGAACGGGTCGCCGATGCTCGCTCCGATCCGGTTGCGATTGTCGTCGTAGCCGAAGCCCGTCGAGAAGGCCCCGGGTGTTCCCGTCGGCGACCGGTAGGCGACGCCGGTGAGCTCGTAGCGACCGTTGTAGCCATAGGCGTCGTAGAGGCCCTGGTCGTGGGTGAGCCGCTCGAAGAGCGGGTTGTTCCGGTCGTCGTACCCGTACTCGAAGCCGAGCAGTGGGCCCGCGCTCGGGCTCTCCCACACGAGCGTCTGGGGTCTCCGTTTTGCGTCGAATGTCCGTTCCAGGCGGACTCCGTTGCCGAGATCCCGACTCTGGGTCCGGTCGCGGCCCAGATAGCTGTAGTCGGCGATCGGCTTCGGAATGGTGACGTCGAAGTAGGCCGCGGAGATCGTATCCACCCGATTCAGGGCGTCGTAGGTCGCGGTCTGCAGCGGTGTCGGCGGGAATCCCCCTGCCACGAACAGGCTGATCCGGTTCGATTGGGGATCGAAGCCCTGGTTCACCTGGACTGGGTCCTCCCACCCGCCCGTGAAGCCGGTGCCATCGAGGCGGACCGACTGGGTGTCGGAGATCCGGCGGGAGAGCGCGTCGTAGCCGAGTGCCACCGATGCGTAGTCGTTGTCGGCACCGGTCAGTCGGTCGAGGGCGTCGTAGCGATACTCGCGCTGTGTCTCGCCGGCCGGCACCCCGGCGAGGGTGGTGTCGGTCCGTCGGTTGCCGGGATCGTACAGGTTCGAGAAGACGACGCCGCGCTGGTCGGTGACGGTCAGCACGTTCGAGTTCTCGTCATAGAGCGTCTCGACCCGGTCGAAGACCGCGTCCGCGCCGTCGCCGCTCCCGTCGATGGGGTCGTCCGAATCGGGATACACGGTACGTACCCGGCGATCGAGATCGTCGTACGCGTAGCGGGTGACCTGTTCGCTGGCCGGGTCCACCGCGGTGCTGCGGGCGATCCGGGCCACGACGCGACTGTTGGCGTCGTACACGATCTCCCGATGACCGAGCAGCGTGGGCGTGCCGGTGAGCGGGTCGCCATCGAAGCGCTCGGTGCGGAGCCGCCGGTCGAGGTCGTCGTAGGTGAAGCGGTCGAAGAAGCCTTCCTCGTCCTCCTCGAGAACCAGGTTGTGCCGCGAGTCGTAGGCGTAGCGCCGCTCGTGGTCGATGCTCGTGCCATCGAGGCCGAGGTCGTGGCGCTCGGTGCGGCGATCGAGCTCGTCGTAGACGTAGGTCGTGACGTAGGTTTCCGAGGCGCCCACGGCGCCGGGTCCGGGCTGATCGATCTCGGTCCGGCTCACCACGTTCGAGTTCTCGTCGTAGGTGTGGGTGCGCGTGTTCCCGAGGGCGTCGATTCGCTGCAGACGTCGGTCGGCGGCGTCGTACTGGTACTCGGTCGTATTGCCGTTCGCGTCCGTGCGGGTGGCCACGCGCGAGCCCGGGTCGTAGGTGATCTCGAAGCTGGCGCTGCCGGCCGCGACCGGGCTCACGGCGCCTCCTTCGTCGGTCGTGGGATCGAGGTCGCGGACGCGCTGATAGCGCCGGCCGAACTCGTCCCAACGGAAGTAGGTGCGCTCGAGTACCGAGGTGGCCATGCCCGAGTTCGGATCGACGGATCCGCCTTCGTCGCTGAGGACCCGCGAGGCATCGTCGTAGCTCCGCACCCAGCCGTTGCCGTTCGGGTCGGACGCTGCCACGCGTCGATTGGCGAAATCGTACGCGTAGTGGGTGAGGTGGCCGCGCCCGTCGCGCACCCGGACCAGATTCTCGCGTCCGTCGTAGGTCTGGCGAACGAAGCCCACGAAGCCGACGCTCAGGGTCTCGTCGGTCTTGCTGGCGGGGTAGCCGTCTTCGAGCAGGGCGCCCGGCGCCACGCCGTAGAAGGTTCGCAGGGCCAGGCGGCGCTCGTCGTAGACGTGGAAGGTGCGGTTGCCGGCGGGCCTCTCGCGGATCGAGAGCTGGTCGTTGCGGTCGTAGGCGTAGCGGGTGACGAGGTCGTTGGCCGGGTTGCCGTCCACCTCGATCCGGCTGGCGCGCAGCTTGCCGATGGCGTCGTAGCTCGAGAAGCGGTCGACGGTGGGGTTCGGGAGCGGGGCCCCCTCCGCGTCCAGGTTGGTGCGGCTGCGAGCCACGCGGTTGCCGGCGCCATCGTAGACCAGGGTCGTTTCGTAGCGGACCTGGGCCGCATGACGGAGCGTGACGAGGGGCTCGACGACGCGGGTGGGCTCGAAGAGATCGTTGTACTCGATGTCGGTGACGAAGCCCTTCGGATCGGTGTGCCGGATCACCAGGCCGTGGGCATCCACCTGGTAGCGGTCGACGAGCTGGGTGAGCGGGTCCGCCGACCCGGTGTCGCCCCGGGTGCGGCTGGCGACATAGCCGCCCTCGTAGCTGGTGGTCGTCACATTGCCGTTGTGGGCGGTCCGGCTCACGGGTTGGCCGAAGGCGTTGTAGCTCCACGAGGTGACGATGGTCTGGGGGCCCGGAACGCCGCGGGAGACGGTCGGCGCGGTGTGGGTCTCGCGATTGCCTCGGGTGTCGTAGCCGTAGCTGTGGACGAACGAGAGACCCGCGTAGACCGGGTTGGGGTCGAAGGCCCGTGGATCGGTGTGGTAGATGCGGCGCGAGTACTGGTCCGCATCGCCGAACCCGTTCGGCTGGTAGGTGTACTCGCGTCGGATCTGCTCGGTCGCCCCCTGATAGAGCGCGACGAGGACCTGCCGGTTGGTGTTGTAGGTGAAGACGTGGCGCGGCCAGTCCGTCGGCATGGCCGAGCCGGGATCGAACGTCACGGGGTCGGTGCTCGCGAAGGGTTGCGAGCGCTCGGAGGGGCGAAGGCAGTCGCAGTCCTGGAGCCAACGCTGCTCCCAGTAGGCAGGCTCCCCGGCCCGCAGCGCCGGGTTCCCCCGGCCCGTCTCGGTCCACTGGACGACGCGTCGGACACCCCAGGCGCCGGTGCCCGAGCCCAGGATCTCCCAATCGACGAGGTTGCCCTCCCGGTCGGTCACGCGCCGGACCGGGTTGGTCGGGTCCAGCGGGGCGACGGGCGTGGGCGAGGCGACGGGCGCATAGTCGAAGCCGGCAGGGTGTCCGTTGATGATGGCCTGGCTCACGCGACCCGAGCCGTCGTAGCCCCACGCCATGGGAGTGGCGCCGCGGGGGTCGATCCGTGCCGTGACGTGGGTCGGGTGGGCGGCGTCGCCGTACACCAGGGCGGTGACCCGCGGCTGGGTGACGAGGGCTCCCGGGAGGGTGGCTGCGGAGAGGAGCGTGTCCGCCGGGATCGACGCGTGCTCGGTGGCGGGGGTGGAGATCGTCGCGAGATGGCCGGCCCCGTCATGGGTGAACGACCAGCTCCGCGTGTCGTGGTCCGTGAAGCTCGCCAGTCGCCCCGTGCCGGCGTCGTAGCCGAAGGTCTGGAGCTGATCGAGATCGGTGGACAGTCGGGTCAGGCGCCCCGAGGCGTCGTACTCGAGGCGGATCGTATTGCCGTTGGGCTCCCGGATGGCGAGCGGCCGGCCGGGCTGGCCGCTCAGGGCCTGGAAGAACTCCACCTCGAAGCCCGAGTAGTGGGTGAGCGTCCAGCGATCGAGGTCGGTATCGAGGACGAGACGCGCGTAGAAGCCGGTTGGGAGCTCCCAGGTGATGCCATCGGCCGAGCTGATCGGAAAGATGCGAAGGTCCGGTGTCACGATCGAACCGCTCAGCGGTCCGGTCTGGACGATCATCATCTCGTAGCTGTGAGAGACGCCCTGGCCGAACGGGCCGTCGTACGCCACCAGCGATGCGTGCCAGAGCTCGAGGTTGAATCCCAGCAGGCGGGTCGCGAACGCGGTGATCGGGAATGCCTGGCGAAGCTTGCCGGTGGCCAGCTCGACCCCGTGGCTCTCGGGCGTGTGGCTGTGGGCGAAGCCGTTCAGGGACGCGCGGGTGGCGCCCGCGCAGTCGGCGATGCACGCGGAGATTCCGGGCTCGGCGGCGCCGGCCGCGAGATTGGCGGGGACGGCCAGCGCGAGGTTGGTGCCCGCGCTGCGCTCGAGCTGGATCTGGCGGACGGGCGTGGTCTGGGTGCCATCCGCCGACTCGGTGAAGGTCTGGAGGCTGCTCGAGTCGGGCAGGGCCGAGACGTCCAGCGCGATGGAGAAGCGGCCGTCGGCATCGACCTCCACCTGACGCTCGTAGACGTCGTCGCCGTCGACGTCGAAGAAGACGATGGCGCCCGGCCCGAAGCCGCTCGCGTCTGCGTCGATCAGGACGAGGCTGTTGCCCCGGAACGTGACCGGGCAGTCGCAGCGACCGAACTCCGCGGCGAACGCGGCGGCGGAGAGCAGTCCCGGATCGGCCGCCAGGGTCTCGCCGTCCAGGGCGTCGACATCGCCGTCGCCATCGAAATCCCCCGCGCAGGGCGTGACGGCACCGCTGACCCCCGGAAGGGCGAGGACGAGCGCGAGCAGGGCGACCCCGAGGAACCTCCGCCTCACGATCGAGGCCTCGCCAGACGTACACCCACCAGCGTCAGGAGGACCAGGCTCGCGGCGATCCCCGGCAGGGTCCATACCGGGACGGGGATCGCAGCGGGTGGCCCGGCGATCGTCACCGGTGCGAAGACGACGCTGCCGTCCAGGCTGCCGGCGCCCGCCTCGGCGAAGTTCACGTAGGCGCCGGGGGTGGCCTTCGCGTAGTCGAGCGAGAGGGTGGGACGGAAGCCCGGGTCGAGATCGATCCGGTCGAAGGTCAGGGTGAGGAGGAGCACCCGGTCGCCGGAGAGGCCCGCCGTCCCGTCGCAGGCGCAGCCGACGGCGCTCGCCACTCCCGGAACGGAGGTGTCGGGGGACGCGTAGGGCTGGCCCCCGATCGACCAGGCGGCGTCGCGGGACGCCCCCGTGAGCGAGAGATCCCCAGCGGGGTAGGAGACTTCCACCCCGAAGCCCCGCAGCGTACTCGTCGGAGGTGCCACGTCGGCGTAGATCTCGACCGTCAGGGTGGATTCGGTGAGCGTTCCCTCTCCGAACACAGTGACGGTGCTCTCCGCGACCCCTGGGGACATCGCGGCCAAGACGGTGAGGGCTGCGAGCACCAGGGTGCGTCCTCGCGCGATGTCGACTCTTCGTTCCATGGCGAGCCCAAGCCCTACCACAACTGCGGCGGACGGAGTGCGACGTTTCTGTGACCCGTCTCGGTGGGCCCTCTCGCGGGGGCTCGTCCGGACCCCGCGGGTTCGCCGGGGTTGGCATGCGTCTCGCTAGGCGTCGCCCGGGCCAGGCCCGGCCGGCGGGGGCTCGGCGACCGGCAGCTCGATGCGCACGCGGGTGCCGCGGCCGGGCTCGCTCTCGAGACGGATCGTGCCGCCGAGCTCGTCGACCGCCTCGCGCACGAGCACCAGGCCGAGGCCGCTGCCCCCGCCGTCGGCCCGGGTCGTGAAGAAGGGCTCGAAGGCCTGGCGCGTCACAGCGGGGTCCATCCCGGTGCCGCGATCGATCACCTGGATGGTGGCGGTCCGCCCGTCGCTGGTGGCGACGATCTCGACTACCTCGTCGGGCGGACTCGCGAGGACAGCGTTCTCGAGCAGGTTCGAGAGTGCGCGTGCGAGCCGGTCGCGCGACCCCGAGATGCGCGGAAGCCCGGGGGAGAGGCGCACCGCGATCCGCGAGCGGCCCCAGCTGCGCGCCACCGATTGGACCGCATCCTCGATTGCGCCCTCGGTCGGGAACCGGGCCGCCCCATCCGGACCGCCCGGCCCCTGCGAGCGCGCGAGCAGATCGCGCACCATGCTCCGCATCTCGGTCGCGAGGTCGGCCATGGTGCGGGCGTCGCGCTGCTCGCGGCCGCCTGCGGTCAGGCGCCGCTCGAGCCGTCGACCGAGCACCTCGAGCGCGCCGAGGGGTTTCCCGATCTCGTGGGCGAGACCGGCGCTCACCCGGCCGAGTGTGGCGAACCGCTCGGCCAGCAAGAGGTCGCGGGTGAGGCTGGCGTTGTGGATGGCCACGGCGGTCTGGGCGCTGACGGCGCGCAGGAAGTCGAGGTAGGGCGTCGAGTAGGGGCGGTCGGAGCGCGCCCGTCCGACCAGCAGGGTCCCGTGATCCTCGCTCCCGCTGCGCAGTGCCACGACCACCTCGACCCCCGACGCGAGAAGCCGATGGCGATCCGAGCCGAAGGGGGTGTCCTCGCGTGCGAGGTGGACGAGATCGAGGTCCGCGCACAGGCGGCTCGCGGCCCCGGCCAATCTCGGGTCGAGGACGGCCTCCCGGCCGATGGCGTGACACAGGCTCGCCGCTCCCTCGCCCGTCAGGAACACGGCCACCCCGCGAGCGCGCAGCGCTTCGTCGACCGTCTCGGCGAGCAGGCGTCCGCATTCGGACGGATCGCGCGGCTCGGCCATGCGGGCGGCGTGCGCACCCGCGAGCCGACGCAGGTCTTCGGTGACGGTCGATGCCCAGGTCTCGATCAGGCCCCAGAGTCGGGCCCGCACCGGATCGATGGCAGCCATGCCGGCGAACAGCACGGTGAACAAGAGCGTCGGCTCTTCGAGCGGGACCGGGACGTCGAGCGCCCGCTCTGCGGCCAGACAGGCGAGCGTTCCGAGCCCGGCGATCGTGGCGAGGTACAGCGCGTAGGCGATCACCCGACGCACATCGAGCGCGAGGTCGAAGAGGTGGTAGCGGGCGATGGCGTAGCCGATCGGGAGCGGCAGGAACGAGACGGTCACGATCGCGAGCGCGAGGCCGCTGGGGAGCGAGCCCCGGCTGAGCAGGAGGCCGACGATCGGGAGGAGCGTGACCGCGCAGGTTCCGTAGAGCAGCACCTTGGCCCGCGCCCGTTCGAGCGCCGAGACCGATTCGCGCACGCCGAGCACGCAGCCGAGGATGACGAACCCCAGGGCCACCAATGAGAAGATGCCCACCAGACGGTTCACGGTGACCCAGAGATCCGGAAAACGGTCGAAGCTGACGGTCGAGATCAGGCTCACGATCCCCATCAGGACGTAGGGGATCGAAGCGAGCGCAGGAATCCGGCGCACGAGATCGCGCGGGCGCGGAAAGGTGAGCGCCAGGTGGGCAAGGGTGGCCGGGACCATCGCGCTGGCGGCCTCTCCCGGGTTGTAGAGCCCCTCGCTGTGCGGACCGCAGAGCGCGGCGATCAGGCCCATCGAGACGGCTCCGTAGAAGAGCAGGAAGGGGATCGCGGCGGCCGCGTTCGCACGCCAGAGGATCAGGAGCGCCATGGTGAGGACGACCCCCGACAGCAGCGTCGCGGCGCCGATGCGCCCGACGACGTAGCCCGTCGTCTCGCGCACCACCGGCACCGCGAGCGTCTGCTCGCGTCCGTTGCGATCGATGGTCACGGCGAGCCGAGAGCCCGCGCGGGCCGCCGCCGGACGCAGCTCGGCGATGTCGCGCAGATAGCGTTCCTCGCCGTCGAGCTGGTACGACACGATGCGGTCGTAGGCGTGCAGATTGCACGCATGCCGAAGCGTCGAGACGGGCGGCACGATCCCGCTCGGAAGGGCGTGGCAGGCGAGCATCTCGGGCGACTCGACGGGCAGTGAGGTCGCGACCGCCACCATCAGCATGCCGAGCACGGGGACCACGGCGACCAGGCTGACGATGGCTCGGTGGCGGCTGCTCACGCCGGCGGGGCCTCGGCTCAGCCCGAGCGGGGCTTGGCGAGCAGGCCGTACTTGTGGGCGCGATAGATCACGGCGCCACGGCTGATACCGAGCCGGCGCGCCACCTCGGCGAGGTTGCCGCCGCAGGAGTCGAGGAGCATCACCAGCTCGGCACGCTGGTCGCGGTGGCGGCGCTCGCGGGCCGAGCTGACGCCCTCCGACGACTCGGCGAACGACGCCTCGACGCCGGCCTTGCTGACGGTCCGATCGGGCGAGAAGGCGACCACCCGCTCGATCACGCTCGCAAGCTCCGTCACGTTGCCCGGCCAGTCGTGGCTGCGGAGCGCGGCGAGGGCCGGTCGGGTGACACGGATCTCGGAGCCGCCGAGGCGCGCCCCGAGCCCGGGCAGCAGGGATTTCACGAGATCGGGTACGTCCTCGAGCCGATCGCGCAGGGGCGGCAGCGCGATCCGGAAGCGGAGCAGTAGCTCGGCGAGCTTCGGCTCGACGCTCCCCGGCCGAGCTCCGCCGTGGAGCGGGCCCGACGTCGACGCGTAGATCCGGACCTCCGCCGGATCGGCGCTGCGCTCGCGCTCGAGGATCCGTTCGGTCCACTGGAGCTGCTGCTCGGCCGGGAGTCCGTCGACCCCGTCCAGGTAGACGCCGCCCCGCGACGGCAGGGGCGGGATGCAGGTGCACGCCGATCCGTCGACGCGCAGGAGCGGGGCGTTGGCGCCGTGGCTGAGGCGGTGGAGCGTGTCGACCACCAAATCGCGACCCGTGCCGGGTTCTCCCGTCACGAGCACCGGGACGTCGAGCGGCGCCAGGCCGGCGATTCGCTCGCGCACGGCTTGCATGCCCGGGCTCGAGCCGACGATGCGGGCCTCGAGGTTCTCGGCGGCCGCCCGACTTCGCAGCTCGGCGATCATCTGACGAGCGCGCTCGACCATGCGGTCGAGATCCTCGGGGAAGGTCAGGAACTCCTGCGCGCCGCCCTTCATCGCCGCCACGGCGGTCGGTACGTCGCCGAACGCAGTGAGCAGCATGACCGGGACCGACGATTCCCCGCGGATCCGGTGCAACAGCTCGATCCCATCGGCACGCGGCATGCGCAGATCGCTCACCACCAGATCGGGCGATTCCTTGCGGAAGACGTGCCACCCCTCGACGCCGTCCCCTGCCTCGACCACGTCGAAACCGGCTTCCTCGAGCTCGGTGGCGACGAGGGCGCGGGCCTCGACCCGATCGTCGACCACGAGAACGGTTGCGTTCGGTCGTTCTATCACCTTGGGTCTCCGTCAGATCGGCTGCGCGCGCGGCGCCAACCGTCGCGTGCCAGGCCTCGATGCGTGCGCGCCGGCCCATCTTACCCCGAACGCGCACATCGAAACGACGCGCCGGCTGCGGCCGAGCCGGAACCGCGCGCGTTCGTGAGTGCCGGAGTGGCGTGCGCGCGTGTCGCGGAGGCCGCATCGAGGCAGCCGTTGCGTGGGGACTGCGGGTCCCAAGCGCATGGAACTCAACGACGTTGCCGCGGGCCGAAGCGAACGGCCGCGACGGTCCGGCGCTGTAGTCGGATGGTGACCACGATGGTGGCGACGGTGGTGACGACGGTTGGGTCGCGGGGTCGGGGCGGGCTCGAACGGGTCGCCTGCGCCCGGTTCGTGGGCGTCTAGGGATTGCGCCAGAACGCGTCGAAGCTTCCGCAGCCGAGCGTGCCGAGCGCCGGCGGTGCGGGCTCCGAGATCGGGGTCGCGTCGTCTCCGACGAACCGGAAGTCGAGCGTCCCGTCGAGGTCGTTGTCCTGGTCCTGATGCACCACCTGGTCATCCCGGTAGTGCTCGACCACGTCGGCCACGCCGTCCCCGTTGGTGTCGAAGTCGACCCGTACGAGCGCGCCGCCCTGGTAGACCTCGCGCTGGCCGACGCGGCCCGATCCCTGGGTGTCGATGGCGACCTCGTCGATCGTGCCATCGGTGAGGCGGATCCGCGTGTCGATCGCGCCGTTGCCATCAGTGTCCTCGCAGATCGAACGCACGCTCCCGTCGGCGCGCAGGAAGAGGCGTTTGTCGGGGCGCTGGCTCCCGTTGCTCGACACTTCCTGGATGGCGGGGGCGCCGCCCTCGTCGAAGAAGGTCAGGAGATCGGCCGAGCCGCCACCCTTGCGATCCTGGGCTTGGCGAACGAGCTGGCCCTTCTCGAACCAGCTCCAGACGTCGTAGCGGCAGTCTCCGTTCGTGTCCTGGCGCTGATGGAGCATCCGGCCGCGGCCGTCGTGCTCCTCGAGCAGGGTCGTACAGCCCCGACCGTCCGGGTCGTCACGCAGCGAGACCAGGTTTCCGTTGCGAAAGCGGGCCACGAGCTCGGGCTCGCCATCGCCGTCGCGATCCTCTTCGCGGCGCACGACCTGGCCCTGGGCATCGATCTCGAGCTTCGTGTCGGCCCGCCCGTCGCCGTCCGAGTCGAGCTCCTGCACCTGGTTTCCGCGCTCGTTGGCCACCGTCTTCACGTCCATTGTGCCGTCGAAGTCGGTGTCCTGCTGCATCCGCATCATCTTGCCGTCGGCGAACGACGCCACCACGTCGGGAGTGCCATCCGCGTTCAGGTCCTTCTCTTCGCGTACGAGCTGGCCGGCCTCGAAGAGCTGGACGGCCTCGCGGGTTCCGTCGCCGTCCGCGTCGGTCTCGATCCGCTCGGGCCGCTCGTCCGCATCGAAGAGCGTCACGACGTCGATCCGACCGTCGGTGTCGCGGTCCTCCGTCTGGCGGCGTCGCTTGCCGTTCTCGTAGGCGATCACGACGTCGGGCGCACCGTCCCCGTCGAGATCCTCCTCGGAGCGGATCGGGCCGGTGGGGCCGACCTGGGTGACGAGCTCGAAGCGCCCATCGCGGTCGCGGTCGTCTTCCTCGCGCACCAGCTGGCCGGCTTCGTAGCGCTTCACGTAGTCGCTGCGGCCATCTCCGTCGCGATCGATCTCCTCCACCTCGGGGCGGCCTTCGGCGTCGAAGGTGACGACGAGATCGGTCTGGCCGTCGCCCGTGGTGTCGCGCTCCTGCTTGGCCTGGCGACCCCCACGGAACTCGATCACCGAGTCGAACCCACCGCTGCCGGTCGTGTCCTGCTCCTGGCGCACCTGCACGCCGTCCTCGAAGTAGGTGACCACGTCGTAGTCGTCGTCGGCGTCGGTGTTGCGTTCCTCGCGCACCTTCTGGCCGTCCTCGAACGCGCCCTTCAGATCGAAACGGTCGTCGCCGTCGGTATCGCGTTCCTCGGCCACGACCCCGCCGTCCGGGCCGCGGCGGCCGCGCACGTCCGGTCGACCGTCGCCATCATCGTCTTCCTCGAAGCGCGCCGGATTGCCGTCGGCGTAGAAGACCGTGCGGTCGATCTTGCCGTCGAAGTCGCGATCCTCGTCGAGACGCTCGATGCTCCCGTCGCGAGCGCTGCGCCGCCAGGTGTCGCGCCTCCCGTCGCCGTTGGAATCGCGGGCGACGAGCGTTTCGGCGCCGGTTCCGGGATCGAGCTCGACCCACTGGTCGACGCGACCGTCGCGGTCCCGGTCCTGCTCCTGACGGACCAGGGTCTCGCCCTCGGCGTAGAAGTTCCAGAGGTCGATTCGCCCGTCGGAATCTTCGTCGAGCCGCACCTGCGCGAGCGCCCCGTTCTCGTAGTCCTCGATCCGTTGCGGCTCGCCGCGACCGCTGGCGTCGAGCCGGCGGCTCAGGATCTCGCCATCACGGCGCTGGACGACGAGCTCGAAGCGTCCGTCGCGGTCCTCGTCGAGCTGCTCGAGCTCGACCTCGCCGTTGGCATCGAAGCGATAGATCGCGTCGACCTCGCGGTCGTTGTCGCGATCCTCGCGCTGCTCGTACTTCTCGCCGGCCCGGTACTCGACGAAGGTGTCGGTGCGCCCGTCGAGGTCGGTGTCCGCCTCGCTCGAGAGGGGCTGGTTGCCGTCGAAGAGGGTCACCAGGTCGAAGCGTCCGTCGCCGTCGTGGTCCTCCTCCTCCTTGACCTTGCGGCCCGCCTCGAAGCTCCGGACCACGTCGAACCGGCCGTCCGAATCCGTGTCTACCTCTTCGAGCTCGCGATCGCCGTTGGCGTCGAACCGCACGACGTACTCGTCGCGCCCGTCGGCGTCCTCGTCGCGGAGCTGGCGGCGTTCGCGTCCGTTCCGGTACTCGGCGCGGGTGTCGAAGTGGCCGTCCCCGGTGGTGTCGGCCCGGCGGCTCTGGATCTTGCCGTCGTCGTATTCGGTGACGATGTCGACCTGGCCGTTGCCGGTCGAGTCCTCGGCCAGCCGGGTACGCTCGCCGTCCTCGAAGTCGATCGTGACGTCGAAGCGGCCGTCGCCCCGCGTGTCCTGCTTCTCGAGCGTCTTCTCGCCGTCGTCGTCGTACTCGGCGCGGATGTCGATGCTGCCGTCGCCGGACTGGTCTTCCTCGATCAGGCGGGTGACGCCATCGACGAGCGAGATCCAACGATCGAGCGCACCGTCGAAGTCGGTGTCCTCTTCCACGCGGACGGGCTGGCCGTCCTCGAAGAAGGTGGTCGAGTCGGGCTCGCCGTCGTGATCGTCGTCGTCGCGCTGGACGGACGGCTTGCCGTCCTCGAAGTCGACCCACTGATCGCGTTGGCCGTCACCATTGCGGTCGCGCTCCTGGTGGAGGGCGTCGCCGTTGGGGGCGAAGTCGATCCAGGTGTCGAGCGTCCCGTCGTAGTCGGAATCGCGGCGGGCGGCGCGGGGGCGGCCGTCCTGGTATTCGACGAACTCGTCGTGGACGCCGTCGGCGTTGGTGTCGGCCTGCTTCTCGGCGAGCTCTTCCTGGTCGTTGTAGAGCAGGACGGTGGGCTTGCGCTCGGCCGAGGCGACGGAGGCCAGCAGGAGGGCGGCGGCGAGGGTGGCGAGGACGCGTTCAGCCACCAACGGGATTTCGGAAGGTGCCGTTGATCGACTGACGGCTCAGGCAGCGGACCTCGGGCGTCATGGCGGGGAAGGGGGAGGCCGAGCGAAGCGCTTCGACGGCGCTCTCGCCCAGCGCCCGGTCGGCGGCGCTCACGAGCTCGACGCGCGTGGCCGAGCCGGCCGGGTCGAGCTTGAACCGGAGCACGACGGACTGGTTCGGCTGGACGCCCGAGGGAAGCGCCCAACGGGCGTAGATGCGCGACTGGACCTGGGTGAGGTACTGGGCCACCTGGGGCCGCTCGAAGCACTCGCCGAGCGCCACGCCTCCTTCGCCGGTGCCCCCACTGCCGTCGAGATAACCGTCGCCGATGGCCGTGTTGACGCTCGCCAGGCGCGGGCCGGTGCGCGAGCCGGCGACGTCGCGGTTGCTGTCGATCCCTTCCCTCACCGAGGAGCCGACGCCGAGGATCACGGTCGGGCCCGTGCCGATGCTGTCGCCCTTGGCGACGATGGCGCGCGGCCCGACCGAGGGACCGGCCGGACCGACCACCTCGGTGCGCTTGACGGAGGGGCCCGTGTCGACGGCCGAATCGATGGACTTGGCCTCGCTCACGTCGGCGGCGGCCGCGAGCGCCGAGACCCGGCTCGTATTCACCCGGGCCCGCGCCACCTTGCGGGGTGCCACGACCTGGCCCACCGACTCGAGCTGCACGCTCTCGGCCGACACCGCCGAGCGGCGCGCCACGACCCTCGGGTTCACGATGTCGGGCTTCACGGTCTGTGCCGACTGGGCGAAGTTGCTCGATCGCCGTTCGGCGATCACCCGGCGGGCGGGCGCCGGATCGGTCTTCTTGGCGGGCGGCTCTTTCAGGAGCTGGAGCTCGATGATCTCTTCCTTGATGTCCGGCGAGGCCCAGGCCAGCGCGAGCATGGCGGCGATTCCGGCGGCGTGGACGAAGGCGGCGAGACCGCCCGAGAGCCAGGCGCTCTTCGATTCGGGCTCGTGACTCTCGATTCCGGGGAATTCGGCGGGCGTCGCGCTGGCCCCGCCTGCGCCGGCTCCGGCCGCAGCGAAACCCATCCCGACCTTGCGGGTCCGCATGGGCGAAGCCCGCCGCTTCCTTCTCCGGATCTGGAAATCCTCGACCATCGCGCTCGCCTCGGTCGCAGTCTGCACTCCCGACGTATCGTCGGCCAGCGCTCGGGCTTTGCAAGCTTCTCCGGCTCGGATGTGCAGACCCTGCGCCGGGAACTAGTTGTACAAACTTCGATGCTCCGACGCCTGCGTGCGTACGGCCATTCGCGCCTCCTGGCCGATGGACCGATTCGACGTTGGGAGCCGCCCGGCAGGTCGGCGTGTCGCTCGTTCCGTCCGGTGCATCGAAGAGAGCGGTCCTGGGAAACCGGTGTCGCCGACCTCGAAAACCGTAGGCTCATAGCCCCAGTGTGTCAACGTGAGCGCGATCGGCAGCAGATGTGAAAGTGCGTGAATCCAAACCATTTTGTACTGTGCGAAGGGCGCCGGGCCGGGCGCGGACGGGACGCCTCGCATTCCGGCCTTCCGGGAAATCCCCGATCGAATCCTCGATCCGCGGGTCCGTCGAACCGATGAGCCGTTCGACGACGAGCGGCACGACGGCAGGCGGTTCGACGCTCGAGCCGGCGAGCGCCGCGACGGACGCCGCGGCCGAGCGAGTGGATGCGGAGTCCGGACCTGCCCCGTCGATGCACCCCGCGGGCCCGAGCCCGTTCGCACGGGCGGCCTGCAAGTCAGTGGCATGTCCCGGGGCCAGTCCCCGGACCAGCGTTGGGAGGTGACTAGTTTTGGAGCGGATGACCTTCTGGGAGCTCTATCAGCTCGGCAAGCTGACGACCTATCCCCTGACGGCCCTCTCGGTGTTCTCGCTGTGGATCCTCCTGGAGCGCTGGTGGGTCTTCAGCGGACTCACCCGCAAGACCCAGGACCTGACCAGGCGGGTGGTCGAGACCCTCGCCCGACGCGACGTGTCGGCCGCGATCGCGCTCTGTGAGGCCTCGAAGACGCCGATTGCGTCGGTATTCGCCGAGGCCCTGCGCTGGCGGAACGTCGCTCTGGAAGACCTCGACCGGATCCTCGCAACGTCGCGTCAGGAGGTGGTGGCGGGTCTGCGCAAGCGGCTCTGGGTGCTCGGGACCATCGGCTCGCTGGCCCCCTTCATCGGTCTGTTCGGAACGGTGGTCGGCATCATGCGCGCCTTCAACGACATGGCGGCCGAGGGCGTCGGCGGCTTCGAGGTGGTGGCGGCCGGCATCTCCGAGGCCCTGGTCGCGACGGCCGTGGGTCTGCTCGTGGCGATCGTGGCGCTCGCCTTCTTCAACTGGCTCCAGGTGATGGTCGGGAACATCTCGGGCGTGCTCCAACGCTCGTGCGATCGCTTCGTCCAGGCGCTCCTCTACGTGGAGGCGGCCGGCGGCGGAGCGCCCCCGGCGGCTCCGACCGAGGCACCGCGACAGGAGGTGCCGGGTGGCCATTTCGAGCCTGCCTAGCGAGGGCGACGGCGGCGGCGACGCGATCGTCGCCGAGATCAACATCACTCCGCTCACCGACGTCTTCCTGGTGCTGCTGATCATCTTCATGGTCACGGCCTCGGCGATCCAGAGCCAGGGCAAGAACGTGAACCTGCCCGAAGCGGCCGTGGCCGACACGTCGCCGCAGGGAGTGACGGTCACGATCACCCGCGAGGGGGTGATGCAGGTGAACGACCAGACCGTCACCGCCGCCGAACTCGAGGGGGCGCTCAGCGCCGCGCTCGAGGATTCGCGCGAGAAGTTCGTGGTGCTGCGCGGCGACCGCGACGTCGTGCTCGGTCAGGCGGTGAACATCCTCGACGTGGCCCAGCAGCTCGGGGCTCGCGGAATCGGTCTGGCCACCCGTCCCAAGCGCTAGCGCGAGCTGGCCGCGTCCTCGTCGTCGTGGGGCTGCCAGCCTCACACGCCTCGGTCCAGCCGCTGACCGCCTGCTGACCAGCCGCCGGCCCATGGCCGGCCGATGGCCGGCCCGTTGCAGGCCCGTTGCCGGCCCGTTGCCGGCCCGTTGCCGGCCGATGGTTGGACCGGGTTGGAGGCGAGGGGCGGTGTGCCCGGCGTCGGTCGCGCCCGATCATGCGCTCCGTTGACGGCTCCAGACGAGCGCTCCCTCCATGAGCAGCAGCTCGGGGACCAGCAAGCCCACGCGATACAGCATTTCGAGAGACGTCTGGGGCGGGAGCGGGTCCTGGTCGGGTGTCAGCAGCTTCGGCCGGAGCGTGACGGCCGTCTGACGTTCCGCCGCCCAGTGCACCGCATTCAGGATCAGGTCGAGGTTGTAGACCGAGCGCGCGTAGGCATTGTTCGCGAAGTCGCGATCGCCGATCGCGACGATGCGCGCCTCGCCCTCGGCCCGCGGATAGCGGCCGGTCGCCATCACCGCGTAGCGCCGCACGCCGCTCCCGTTCGGAGGCTCGGGCGGGTACCCCCGCTCGACGGCATCGACGTCCGGTGAGACCCAGGCGCGCGGGCTCGAGAACGCGATGGTCTCGATGCGGTCGCCGGGCTCGGGCTTGCGACCGAGCTCGAGAGCGCGCACGCCGAGGAGCAGGCCCATGGCGCTCGGGGGCAGCGGCCGCGTGATCTCGTGCTCCGAGAAGGCCCCCACGATCAGGTTGACGCCCGGTGGAGCGCCCTCGATCGGGCCCGAGGCAGCATCGATCAGGATTCCGGCGGGCGCGCGAATGCCGTACTCCTCGAGCACGGTCTCGAGCCCCGACTCGCTCCCCGGCTCGAGCAGCGCGACGAGGCGTCCGCCGCGGGCCAGGTAGGCCCGCACCGCCGCGAGCGCCCCGGGTGTGAGGCCGCGCTCCGGGCCCAGGAAGACGAGCACGTCGGCGTCGCCCGGGATCGCATCGATGGCCGCCGGGATGATGCGACGGAGCTCGTAGCCCTCGGACTCGAGGGCGAAGCCGAGGCCCGAAAAGCCGCGCGCGTCGCCCCGGGTCGGGTCGCCTTCGCCCTCGCCGAGTGCGAGATAGAGGATGGCCTCTCCGTCGTGGCAGAGGCGCTGGATGGTCTGGAGAAGAGATCCCTGGGTGGGTCGCTCGACCAGCGCGAAGCTGTGCGCGATCTCGAGCACCACGCTGTCCGGGGCCTGGACCCCGAAATGCTCGGCCTCGTCGAGCGCGTTCTCGAGAACGCGCCGCCGCACGTCGAGTCGGCCCACGTCGGCGAGCGAATCGAGCAGGAAGCGCGTGCGGCGGCTGCGTGGGTCGAAACGCGCCTCGTAGAGCGTGGCCCGCAACGGTGCCGGACAGCTCAGGATCGTCTCGCGCAATGCAGGAGCGATCTCGAAGCGCTCGTCGCGGGTCCAGTCGAAGCGCCAGCGGGTGGCGTCGACCGCGCGCTCGAGACCCACCACCGCGACGATGGTCACGACGACCCAGAGAAGACGCGGCACGAGCACACGGCGCGCCGCCGAGCTCCCGAAGCCGCCGGTCCGCCGCGCTGCCAGGACGGCGGCCGCCACGAGCGCCAGGGCGCCGCCGGCGAGATTCACCCATCCGAAAAGATCGAGGGTGGCCCGACCGTCCGGCCCGGCGGTGGCGTAGAACGAGCCCACCCCGAAGGCGATCGCGATCAGACTCACCAGGGCCAGTGCCCGCACGGTCAGCGAACCCTCACGAGGTCGAGCGAGAGCCGCGCGAGCGTTGCGGCCACCGCCGACACGCCACCGAAGAAGACCAGATGGCTCGGCACCACCATGCCCTCGGCAAAGGCCGACACCCGCGGATGGAACGAGATCGATTCGAGCAGCCGTCCCACCGTGGCATTCGCGAAGGGCTCGAGCCAGGCCAGGTCGTAGAACACGAAGGCCACCGCGTAGGCCGCGATGGCCGCGACGAGCTGGCTGGTCGAGAAGGCCGAGCAGGCCAGGCCGATCGAGGCGATGGCGAGCGCGAGGGCCAGCAGGCCGAGATAGACGGCCCCGAGATGCCCGAAGCCGAGTCCGGCGCGTACCAGCGACGTCGCGGGATACACGAAGCTCACCGCCAGCATGAGCGCGACGAAGACGTAGGTGGCGAGGAACTTGCCGGCCACGATCCGGGCGGGCGAGAGCAGGCTCGTGAGCAGCAGCTCGTCGGTGCCACGCGCGCGTTCCTCGGCGAAGACCCGCATGGTGACGAGCGGGATCAGGGCGATCAGGCTGATGGCGAGCGTCTCCATCAGGGGTACGAAGACCTGATCGCGCAGGTTCACCGAATCGGGGACCGTGCCGGTCTCGAAGCCGCCCATCACCGAGCTGGTGTAGACGAAGAGGGCCTGGTTGTAGAGACGCAGATGGTCGAAGAACTGCAGCGCCGTCACGAGGCCCACGAAGGTGAGCGTGAGATAGGCCACCGGCGAGCCGAACAGGACGGCGAGCTCCTTGCGGACGAGTGCGCGGAGGGGCCTCACGCGCTGCCCCGGGTGCGCGCGTGGAAGAGCGCGAGCGCATCGCCATCGCCGAGCACCTCGTCGCTGGGGCCGCAGGCCGCGAGCCGTCCCGCGTGCAGGACGCCCACGCGATCGGCGAGGCGGCGGGCCTCCTCGAGATCGTGGGTGCAGAGCAGGACGGTCCGCTGACCGCGCGATCGTTCGAGGATGCCCTGGACTTCGCGTTGCTGGAGCGGGTCGAGTCCGCTCGAGGGCTCGTCGACGATCAGGAGCTCGGGTTCGTGGAGGAAGGCCTGGGCGAGCGATACGCGCTGCTGGTAGCCCTTCGATAGATGGCCGACGAGGCGGCTCGCCACCGAGACGAGATCGAAACGGTCGAGCACCCGCTCGATCCCGCGCGCGAGGGCCTCGCCCGAGAGCCCGCGCACCTCGCCCGCGAATCGCAGGAAGCCCCGCACGCGGAGCTCGGGATACAGGCAGGACGTCTCGGCGGCGAAGCCGAGGCGGGCGTGGACCGCGCGTGCGTCGGTGGTGGGCGAGATCCCATCCACCTGGATCGTGCCCGACGTGGGCAGCAGATACCCCGTGACCATGCGGATGAAGGTGGTCTTCCCTGCGCCGTTGGCTCCCAGGAGGCCGAAGGTCTCTCCCGGCTCGATCACCAGACTCAGCCGATCGACGGCGATTCGCGCGCCGAAGCGTCGGGTGAGCTCGCGCGCCTCGACCCGCGCGCCGCGGGGCCCCTCGTGCTGTGCTTGGGTCGGATTCATGTCGGGTTGGATGCCTGCGCGGAGTCGATCGATGCGGGCCGGCGGGCCGACGGCGGCCGGCATCGATCATGGCAGGACCGGTGTCGTGCTTGCCAGGGCATCGTCGGGCCCATACGTTCCGACCCATGGCGGAGCAGGTGGATGAACGACCGTCGAGCGGATCCTGCCCGATCTGCCGAGCGAGCCTCGACCTCGCCTCGGTCCGGCGTGGCAAGCTCTGGTACTGCAGCACGGCCTGTGCCGAGGGCCGGCCGATGGCCGCCCCGAGACGTTCCGAGGTGCCCGAGCACTGGCTCTATCCGCGCCCCCGGCGCTTCTACCGCAAGCGCCAGCCCAAGGAGCTCCAGCGCAAGCCCTCCGACACCTAGCCCGCGCATGCTTCGGTGAGACACTCGAGCATCGCGAAATAATTCGGCCAGGTCTTGGCCACGCAGCCCGGCTCGCGGATCGCGACGCCCGGGATCCGGAGCCCGGCCAGCGCGAAGGCCATCGCCATGCGGTGGTCGTCGTGCGGATCGATCTCGGCGCCGCGCAGCGGCCCGGGCTCGACGACCAGACCGTCGTCCTCGATACGGGCCCGTCCGCCGAGCTTGGTGAGCTCCGACGCCAGCACGGCCAGACGGTCCGACTCCTTGATCCGGAGATTCGCGACGTTCCGGATGTGGCTCGGGCCGTCGGCGAAGAGCGCGACGACGGCGAGCGTGAGCGCGGCGTCCGGCATGGCGTTCATGTCGATGTCGATCGCGCGCAGCGCTCCCCGCGGCCCGGTGACGGCGATGCCGCCATCGTCGGTCTCGACCCCGCAGCCCATCCGCGCGAGGACTCCGGCGAAGCCCACGTCGGCCTGGTGCGAGGCGCTCGTGAGACCGCCCACCCGCACGCGACCTCCGGCGATTGCTGCGGCCGCGAGCGGGTAGGTCGCGGACGAGGCGTCTGGCTCGACCCGGAACTTCCGCGGCCGGTAGGGCTTCCCCGCCCGCACGAGCAGGCCGTCCTCTCCCTCCCAGGCCACCTGCGCGCCGAATTGCTGCATGACGTCGAGGGTCAGCTCGACATAGGGCCGGGAAACCAGCCGACCGTCTCGGAAGCGGAGGTGGACGTCGCGCCGCGCGTAGGGTGCGGCGAGGAGCACGGCCGAGACATACTGGCTCGAGCGCGAGGCGTCGATCACCGCCTCGCCGCCCTCGAGGCCTCCACCGTGCGTCCGCAGGGGAGGGCAGCCGTCGTGTCCGAGGATCTCGACCGTGGCGCCGAGCTGGCCGAGGGCCTCGACGAGGTCGGCGATCGGCCGCTCGCGCATGCGCTCCGCACCGTCCACCACGCAGGGCCCGGGTGCCAGCGTGGCGGCGGCCGTCACGAAGCGGGCGGTCGTGCCCGACTGGCGCACCTGGAGCGGGGCGGCCGGGACGCGCCAGGCACCGTTCGTCCCGAGCACGCGCCACGCCTCGGGGCCGGGATCGATCTGGCTGCCGAGTCCGCGCAGGCAGTCGCTCATGGCGAGGGTGTCGTCGCTCTCGAGCGCGCCGACGAGCAGGCTCTCGCCGTCCGCGAGCGCCGCCGCCAGGAGCGCGCGGTTCGTCACGCTGCGCGAGCCCGGGACCCCGACCTCGGCGTCGAGCTGCCCGCGGGGGCGGATCCGCACAGGATCGGTGCCGGCCGCGGTCGGGCTGCCGTCTGCCTGTCCGCCGCCCAAGCCCGGCACCGCCGCCCTCCCATTCGAGAGACCCGCCTCCCGAGAGCGCTCGCAAGCTAGCCCAGCGCTCCGCGTTGACACCCCTTCTCGGCTCCGGCATGTTCACGCGCCGGCCATTCGTTTCCCCCGCGAATTCGAGGGTTTGACCGCTCTCGGCGCCCGCCCGCGCCGCCATCGGCCGAGGCCGGCGGCGGGTGGGGCGCTCCCGAAACCCACCCGCTGCGGTCCTGCCCGGCGGCCCGCGCGAGACACCAAACCGGCGAGACACCACAGGATTGGCCGCCGAACGAAGTGGAGGATTCCCTCGTGCCCAAGGTCCTGATCAGTGACAAGACGGCTCCCCAGGGTCTCGAGGTGCTCGAGGCCGCCGACGGGCTCGAAGTGGACTACCGACCGGGCCTCGATCCGAGCGAGCTGCTCGAGGCCATCGCCGAGGCCGATGGCCTCGTGATCCGGAGCGGCACCAAGGTGACGGCCGACGTGATCGCCGCGGCCAAGAAGCTGCGGGTGATCGGCCGGGCCGGGATCGGGGTCGACAACGTCGACCTGTCCGCCGCCACCGGCCGCGGCATCGTGGTGATGAACACGCCCGAGGGCAACAACGTGACGACGGCCGAGCACGCCATCGCGCTCCTCGTCGCGCTCGCTCGCCACATCTCCCAGGCCGACGCATCGCTCAAGGCCGGGAAGTGGGAGAAGAGCCGGTTCACGGGCATGGAGCTCTATCGGCGCACCCTCGGAGTCATCGGCCTCGGGAACATCGGGCGCATCGTCGCCAGCCGGGCCCTCGGGCTCGGTATGCGCGTGGTCGCCAGCGATCCGCACATCTCGGCCGAGGTGGCGGCGCAGTGCGACGTCGAGCTGGTGGAGCTCGACGAGCTCCTGGCCCGCGCCGACGCCATCTCGGTGCACGTGCCCCGCACCAAGGAGACCACCGGCCTGATCGACGCCGCGGCCTTCGCCAAGACCAAGAAGGGCGTGCTCCTCGTGAACGCGGCGCGTGGCGGCATCGTCGACGAGACGGCGCTGCTCGAAGCGCTCGAGAGCGGTCAGGTCGGGGGGGCGGGCCTCGACGTGTTCGTCGAGGAGCCTCCGCCGGCGGGCCATCCCCTCGTCGCCCACGAACGCGTGGTCTGCACGCCCCATCTGGGCGCCTCGACCGACCAGGCCCAGCTGAACGTGTCCGTCGCCATCGCCGAGCAGGTGCGCGACTTCCTGCTTCGCGGGATCGTCCACAACGCTCTCAACGTCCCCTCGGTGTCCGAAGAGGTGCTCGCGCAGATCCGGCCCTATCTGGTGCTGGCCGAGAAGC
>CAYYUT010000004.1:0-354 GCA_964474935.1 uncultured Spirochaetales bacterium | reverse complement strand
GCTCACCATCGCGGTGCTGAAGGGAATGCTCGAATCGGTGACCGATCGCGGGAACATGGTGAACGCGCCCGTGATTGCGCAGGAACGCGGGATCCGGGTGATCGAGTCGAAGACCCGGCGCACCCGCGACTTCGCGAGCGCCATCACCACCCGCATGAAGGCCGACGGGACGACGCGCCTGATCGCCGGTGCGGTCTTCCACGGCACGCAGCCGCGGGTGGTCCGGATCGACGACTTCATGCTCGGGGATCGTCTTCGCGCGCGTTTCACCCTGGACGACGAGGGGATCCAGTTGCGGCCTGCGACCCTCGACCTCGGCGACGGACAGCTGACGGTCAAGGCTCGCCTGGCCTT
>CAYYUT010000003.1:0-25600 GCA_964474935.1 uncultured Spirochaetales bacterium | reverse complement strand
GGCCCCAGAGGCTCTCGTCGCGCACGATCGCGATCTCGCGGTAGATGCCGTTGATGGGATCGAAGTTGTACTCGACCCGGACCTCCTTGAAGACGTCCGAGTTGCCGGTGTAGAAGCCCCGTTCCTTCTCGACCTTGCCGAGCTGGCGACAGCGCGGGCAGTAGAAGGTGTCCCCGTGGTTGAGCAGGAAGACGCCCTTCGCGTAATCCTCGCAGTCCGTATTCTCGCAGTACCCGACGCCGCGTTTCATGCTGGCCATCCCTTTTGGAACGCCTCCTGATCCCGACGGCGGCTTCGGTGAGTGCCGACCATGGAGCGAGAGGCGGCCGTGGTTCTCGAAATCCGCTCATCTCCTAGGCAAGCCCCGTGCCATCTCACGGGTGGGGGCCACCGATGACTCCGCCGCGCGGGGTTGGCGGGTTGGTTGCCGTCGGTCTGCTCTCTCGAGGAGCCCATGCCGGCGGTTGCAACGCACCCGAAACCCCACCATTTCTGAAGCAAACTTCCCTCGCGATCCGTGCCGTACGAAGTCCTTTGCGCACCCGAGGAGCCGGGCCCTCGGTTGCAGTCCCGGCGGCCGTGCAGAAGGCCCGGCCAGGCGCGCAACGCGACCGCGCCGGCGACCGCGCGAACCCTCTCGTGGAGCAGGAAAACCCAGCAGCTTCCGCAGCTTACGAGGCTCTCCGGTTATACTTCCGAAGCCCTCGGGTTGTCAACCGAGATTCTAGTTTCGGTCCGAATTCAGGGCCTTGCGGAGTCGCTCGCGCGACCGATGCAACACGAGCGCGTAGAGGACCAGCGATCCGAGCACGATCGCGTAGGCGAGGGCCACGTAGCCCATCCGCTCAGGCTTCCTCCGGGAGGTGGCCGGAGACTTCCTCGAGGTGGCGCGCCTCGAGGCCGGCGACGTCGAGACGCACCAGGAGCAGGTAGGCGAAGGCGACCAGACAGGTGAGAACCGACATCGCGAACGGGCCCGCGATTCCGACCCCGAGGCTCCCGGACGAGAGATTCTCGGGATGCTGCGAGCGCCCGCCGAACAGGTCGATGGCGAAGTAGTTGAGCGGGATCAGGAACACCGCGAGGATTCCATAGACGGCGGTGGCGCGTGCGGCGCGGGGGCCTTCGTCGGCGAACTGGCGGAGCAGCATATAGGCGAGGTAGGTCACCCACAGGATGGCCGTCACCACGAGGCGGGGATCCCAGACCCAGGGCTTGCCCCACGCGGCCTGGGCCCAGACCGGCCCGGTGAGGATCACGAGCGTGCAGAAGACGAGCCCGACCTCGGCGGCGGCCCCAGCCAGCCGGTCGTAGCGCTCGTCCTCGCGCCAGAGGTAGAGGGCACCGCCCACTCCCGTGAGCCCGAAGCCCAGATAGGCCGCGAAGGCCGCCGGAGCGTGGACGAAGAGGATCTTGTAGATCGATCCCTGCACCTGGTCGTCAGGCGCATTCCAGATGGTGTAGGCCCAGACGAGGGCAAGCATCGCGAGCACGATTGCCGCGACGCGTTCGGCTCGGTCGAGCATCGCGTCCTCCAGCGTCATTCGTCGAGCACGAATTCGAACAGGACGAACGAGGGTATCAGAAGCACGGCATCCCAGACGAAGAGTAGCTGGAGTGCCGCCGGTGACGGGGCCGCTCCCTCGAGGAGGGCCGAGGTCGCCTGTACCGCAGCCACGAGCAGCGGCACGAGCAACGGGAAGAGCAGGACCGGCAGCATCACCTCGCGGTACCGCGTGCGGACCGAGATGGCCGCTAACCGGGCCCCCACCGCCGAGAGCCCGTGCGCGCCGAGTGGGGCGATGCCCGCGACGGCCAGCGCGACGGGCGCGAGGGCCACGTCGAACACGGCCGTGAAGCAGATCGCCGTGGCCAGCTGCGCCGTGGCGAGCAGCAGGAAGTTCGCCACCGCCTTGCCGAGGAAGATCCAGCCCCGGTCGACGGGGGCGAGAGCCAGCGCCGAGAGGGCGTCGTTCTCGAGCTCGAGGGCGAGGCTCCGGTTCATGCCGAGCACCGCCGCGAAGACGTAGGCCACCCAGAGGAGCCCGGGCGCCGCATCCCGGGTGGCGACGCTGGCGCCCCCCGGCTGGGCGAAGCGCAGCACCACGACCGTGAGCAATGCGAAGAGCAGGATCGCGGGCAGGCGCTCGCGGCTGCGCCACTCGCACACCAGCTCCTTCCAGAGCACGGCTCGGAAGACGCTCACGAGGCGCGTGCCATCGCGGTGCGCACGTCGCGTTCGAGCTGCGCATCCCCCGCCTCGCCGCGTTCGGCCCGTTCGCTCTGGTGCAGGATTCGGCCCGCGGAGAGCACCAGGATCCGGTCGGCGAGGTTCGCCGCGCGTGCGACGTCGTGGGTCACGACCACCAGGGTCCGGCTGCCGTCGCGCAGGGCGGCGAAGCGGGCGCACTGGGCATCGGCGGCGGCGGGGTCGAGCCCGGTGAACGGCTCGTCGAGCAGCAGGATCGGCGGATCGTGGACGAGGGCGCGGGCGATGGCGAGCCGCTGGAGCGTCCCGCGCGACAGCGTGCCGGCCGGCCGGTCGGCGACGGCGGCGAGATCGTGGATCTCGAGGAGGCGCGCTGCGCGCTCCTCGGGATCGAGCACCTGGTACAAGCGTCCTGCGAACACGAGGTTCTCGCGGGCGCTGAGCGGTGCGTACAAGAAGCTCGCGTGTCCGAGATATCCGATCGCCGCGCGTGCCCGGCGGCGGTCGCGCGAGGCGTCGCCCACCCGCAGACTGCCAGCGCTCGGCCTCGCGAGGCCGGCGAGGAGTCGCAGCAGGGTCGACTTCCCGGCCCCGTTCGGTCCGACGACCGCCACGCACTCGCCAGCGGCGATCTCGAGTTCGAGCCCGCGGAGTGCGGCCACTGCGCCGAAACGCTTCTCGAGCCGTGTCGCCGCGACGGCGGGCATGCCGGTCACCGCGTGCCCCGGTCGTCGCTCCGATCCGGGCGGCCGAGGGCGCCGCCGCACTGGGCGCAGAACTTGTCGGAGGGGCCCACGGGTGCCCCGCAGTGCGGGCAGGCGGTGGCGATCGACGCTGAGGCCGCTTTGACCTCGGTGGTCGCGGTCGGGGCCGGTTCCGTCGCGGCGCGCGCCCGCTCCGCGCGCAACAGGTCGCGCGCACGTCCCCGCAGCTCGCTCCGCATGCGTTCGAAGTCGTCGGCTTCGACCTTGCCGGTCTCGAAATCGTGCTCGAGATCGCGGATCGCCTCGTACACGATCTCGCGTTCCGCACGCTCGGGATCGGCTTCGGGGAGCGCGCGTCGGTCGCGTCGGAGCCGTCCGACGGGAGCGAGCACGAACCATGCTCCGAGACCGGCGGCCAGCAGCACGAAGGCCGCCTCGACGGGCCGCGACACACCCGTCCGCACCGGAATCGGCTCGATGCGCAGGGCGAGCGTCTCGTCGGGCTCGACCTCGAAGGCCTCGAGCGCCATGTAGAAACGGTCCGGGGTCCGGATCGGCCGCCGACGGTGCAGGCGATCCGACTCGATCACGATCCCGGTGTCGGCCACGAAGACCGCGAGCAGAGGGAGGCGCCGGTCGATCTCGCGCTCGAGCGATACGCCTTCGCCCCGGGCCGGGATGCGATAGCTCCAACGCAGGACCGACTCGCCCGGGGGCAGGGGGCCGCGGATGCCGAGCCCGCCCGCGTCGGGCGTGAGTCCCATCTCGAGGGTGTCGCTCGCGAAGCGCAGATCGGAGGCGCCCTCCGGGAGCGAGACCCGGAAGAGAGACTCGCCCGCCGGGGCGAGCAGGGGGCGGTCGCCTTCCACGCGCACCGTCCAGCTCTCTTCGGACACGTTCAGGGCCGCATCGTCGAGTTCGAGGATCCAACGCGACTCGACCAGCGCGAGCGCCGAGGGATCGTCGGCCAGCTCCGGGATCGCCAGTCGCACCACGGCCGCGGCGGCCGCCGAGTCGTCGCTCCGCTCGAAACGTCGCGCGCGTCGTCCCTGGCTCTCGATCGGCTCGCCTTCGACGAGTCCGTCCACGCCGACCAGGGGAACGCTCTCGGCGCTCACGAGTCGCACACGAGCGGCGATGGGCGGCAGGTGCAGGGCCACGGTCGCATCGCCGGGCTGCGTGGGGATCGTGTACTGGAAGCTCGTCTCGGGTGTCCCCGGCAGCATCGGTCCCCAGTAGCGAAGCGTGCGTCCGTCGCGTTCGATGCCTTCGGGGACCACGCCGAGAGGCGCCTGGAGCGCGCTCGCGCTCTCGGGTAGACGCGTGGCGTAGGGTGCGCGCACCTCGGCGCGACGCTCGGGCTCGACGTAGATCACGTGGGGGCCCTGGTTCGAGAAGCGGTGGGTCTCGCGGACGATGAGCTCGGTCCCGCCCCATTCGAGGGCGAACTCCACGTCGACCGACGCGAGACCCGCCGCATCCTCGCTCGCATCGGCGATGCGAACCTCGCTCGCATGATCCGCCCGGCCCGGCTCGAAACGGAAGCGCTCACCGGGGAACAGGACCCCATCGAAGCGCGCTCCCACCAGGTAGATCACGTCGGCTGAGGTCGAGAGACCTCCGAACCGGAAATCGCCCGATTCGCCGGCCTCGGTGCGGGCCACTCCCGGGGTGCCGTTCGCATCGAGGGCGTAGAGCAGGACGGGCACGCCGCCAGCGGCATCCGGACGCTCGGCGTGGACGACACGGCCGGTGAGCACACCGGGGCCGCCGGGGATGGCGCCTGGCGTCGGAGGCGCCCCTGGGCCGGGCGCCGCTTCCAGTGAGGTTTCCGGCACCGTCTGGGCGTTCGAAGTCGTGCTCGCCCCGAGCGCCACGCAGAGTGCCCACGCGAGGCACCGCATCGCGGCTCCCCGCCCGGAACGGGTCACGCCCCCGGCTCGCTCGCGGTCTTCGTTCGTGCCGGCACGGCCGGCTCGGGCCACATCACGACTAGGGCGCCGAGCACGAACGTCAGGCCTCCGATCCAGATCCAGTTGACGAGCGGATTCCGGTGCAGCTTGATCGTGGCAGAGCCGTCGGCCTCGATCGCCGTCAGGATCACGTAGAGATCCTCTTCGAGCGTCGAGTGGATCGACGGAATCGAGGCCGGCTGCTGCTCGAGCCAGTACATGCGCTTCTCGGGGGCCATCACGGCGAGGCCCTGGTCACCCCGGTAGAGGGCCAGACGCGCCTTGGCACCCCCGTAGTGCTGTTCAGGGATCGGCTCGGCCGTCAGATACTCGAGCCGGTAGTCGTGTATCCGCACCGACTGACCCGGCGCGATGCTCTCGAGCCGCTCCTCGTTGAAGGCCGCCCCCGCCGTCCCGATCAGGATGAACACCACCCCGACGTGGACGACGTAGCCCCCGTACCGCCGCTGGTTCTTGCTGAGCAGGTTGCCGAGCGCCGCCACGAAGCCCTCGCCCCGGGCCATTCGTGCCCGGATGGCGCGGGCGTACTCCTGGACGACGGTGGCGACCACGAACGCGCCGAGGCTCCACGTCACCCACGGGTAGAACGAGATCGAGCCGAAGAAACTGACCGCGAGCACGACCGCCGCGATCAGGCCCGCCGCGGCCGGCCAGACGAACTGGCGCCGGATGCTCGCCCAGGAGGCCCGCCGCCATGCGATCAGGGGACCCACGCCCGTCAGGAAGAGCAGGAAGATGGCGAGCGGGGCCGTCACGGTGTTGAAGAAGGCCGGACCCACGGTGATCCGATTGTCGGTGAGCCACTCCGAGAAGACCGGGAAGAGTGTTCCCCAGAACACCACGGCGAGGATCGAGATCAGGACCCAGTTGTTGAGCAGGAAGCCGCCTTCTCGCGAGATGGGCGATTCGAGCGTCCGGGAGCTCCGCAGCGGGCTGTCGGCGGGCGCCCTGCGCCACAGCAGCACCCCGAAGAAGAGCAGGGCCATCGCCACCACGTAGGCCAGGAAGATGAAGCCGAACCAACCCGAGTTCGTGAACGAGTGCACCGACGACACGACACCGCTGCGGGTCAGGAAGGTCCCGAACAGGCAGAGCGTGTAGGTGAGACCGATCAGCACGAGGTTCCAGGTCTTCAACATGTCGCGCTTTTCCTGGATCATCACCGAATGCAGGTAGGCCGTGGCCGGAAGCCAGGGCATGAAGCTCGCATTCTCGACCGGGTCCCAGGCCCAGTATCCACCCCAGCCGAGGACCTCGTAGGCCCAGCGGCCACCGAGCAGGATCCCGATCGAGAGGAAGAACCACGGGAAGAGTGTCCAGCGACGGGTCGCGCGGAGCCAGCCGGTGCCGAGCTCGCCGGTGGCGAGCGCTGCCAACGCGAAGGCGAAGGGCACCGCGAATCCGACGAAGCCGGTGTAGAGCATCACGGGGTGGATCATCATCGCCGGATGCTGGAGGAGCGGATTCAGGCCGTTGCCGTCCGAGAGCACCTGACCCGCGGGAACGAGCTCGAACGGGTCGGTGACGAAGTTCACCAACACCAGGAAGAAGAGCGCATTGCTCAGGAGGACCGCGACCACCCAGGGCATCAGGGTCGCGCTGCGGGTGCGATGCCACCAGACGCAGGCCGCGCTGTAGGCCGTGAGCATCCAGAGCCAGAGGAGCAGCGAGCCGGCCTGACCGCCCCAGAGCGCCGCCAGGCGGTAGGGGAGGGTCATGCTCCGCGCCGAATGACTGGCGACGTATTGGAGCTGGAAGTCCGAGATGGCGAACGCGTAGAAGAGCAGGCCGATCGCCAGGGTGGTGAGAACGAAGACCGCCCCGACGGCCCGAACCGAAACGGTGGTCCAGTCCGGACGGCGGGCGATGCCCGCCGCCAGGGCAGCGACGATGCCAGCCACCGTGAAGACGAGGGCCAGCAGCAGTGCGTAGTGTCCGAGATCTGCCAAGGTCTAGAGACTCGCGGCGCGCGGGGTGGGGGGTTCGGTCGGGAGGCCGGGAGGCGATCCGGGCGAGCGGGCCTCGACGCCGGGCTCGGCCTGGAACTTCGACGGACACTTGGCGAGGACACTGTCGGCGAGGAACACCGCCTCGACCCCGCGTCGCTCGAGCTGGCCCTCCACGACGACCTCGGCTCCATCCTTGAAGAGATCCGGGATCTCGAGAGAACGGAACTCGACGGCGAGCATCTCGCCGCGGGGTCCCCCGCCGTGCGGCGGGTCGCTCTGGATCGCGAAACGCACCTGACGAGCGTCGAGATCGCGTTCGATGGTTCCGTCTGCGACGTAGCCGTGAACGCGGGCGCGATCGCCCGGCATGCCCGCCGTCTGGAATTCGACGAGCGTCTCGTAGTACCGGAACGAAGCGACCCCATCGAGGTTCGACATTGCGTACCAGGTGAGGAGCCCTGCGAGGGCCGTGGCTCCGAGAATCATCTGAACACCCTTGGACATCGGTGGTCGATCCTTTCCTGTGCCGGCATCGTACCTTTCGGCCCTGGGAGTGTCAAAGTGGACGCGCCGAAAAAACACCCGATTCCGAGCACTTGCGCGCCGCTCATGGTTGACACCTGCAGGTGCGGTGGCTACCCCGAGGCACGTGAGCCCGATCCCCGACGAGCCGGCCCGGATCGGGGCCCGCGCAGCCGCCATGGATCCCTTCCTGGCGATGGAGGTGCGCGAGCGCGCGATCGCGATGGAGCGCGAGGGCGCCCGGATCCTGCATCTCGAAGTCGGCGAGCCCGACTTCCCCGCCCCGGCCGAGGTGACACGGGCCTGCGTCGATGCGCTGGTCGGGGGCGAGACCCACTACACCGACAGTCGAGGCATCGCCGAGCTCCGCGAGGCCATCGCCCACGAGAAGTCGCGACGCGCCGGAGTCCCCGTCGGGGCCGATCAGGTGATCATCACCAACGGGACGTCGCCCGCGATGCTGATGGTCTTCGCCCTGCTCGTCGAGCCGGGCGACGAGGTCCTGATCGGCACTCCGTACTACCCCTGCTATCCGAACTTCGTGCGCTTCTGCGGAGGCGAGCCCGTGTTCGTCCCGACGCGTGCCGAGGACGGCTATCGCCTCGATCCCGAGCGGGTCGAGCGGGCACGAACCGACCGTACCCGCGCCATCGTGGTGGGCTCTCCCGCCAACCCGACCGGTGCGATCCAGTCGCGGGAGACCCTCGAGTCGCTGGCGGCCATGGGTCTGCCCCTCGTATCGGACGAGATCTACGCCGGCCTCGAGTACGACGGCGCCGAGGTGACCTCCGCCCTGGCCGTCGGTGGCGAGAGCTACGTGCTCGACGGCTTCTCGAAACGCTATGCGATGACCGGCTTCCGCCTCGGGTACGCCGTGGCGCCGCGCCGGGCGCTGCGCTCGCTCCAGATCCTGCAACAGAACCTCTTCATCTCGGCCAACCACTTCGTGCAACGGGCGGGCGCGGCGGCGCTCGCCCACGGGGCACCGACGGCCGAGCGCATGCGCGAGGCCTACGCGCGCCGACGCCGACTGCTGGTGGATGGGCTGCGCAAGATCGGGTTCGCGATCCCGACCATGCCGCAGGGCGCGTTCTACGTCTTCGCCGATGCCCGGGCCTTCTCGAACGACTCGCTCGCACTGGCCTTCGAGCTGCTCGAACGGATCCAGGTGGCGACGACGCCGGGCATCGATTTCGGCGAGGCGGGCGAGGGGTTCCTGCGCTTCTCGTGCGCGACGGCCGAGGCCGACATCGTCGAGGCGCTCGAACGGCTCGGTGCCTATCTGTCTCGACGGGGCGGGGACCGCGAGGCGGGCGCGTGAGCGTCGCGCCGCGTCCAGGCGCCCACGACATCCTCTCGGCTGCGATCGTGGCCTCAGCGCCGGGACGCGCAGCGTTCCCCGAGGCGTCGCTCCCCGAGGTGGCTTTCCTCGGGCGGTCGAACGTGGGCAAGTCGAGTCTCCTGAACCGCCTGGCGGGGCGTCGCGGCCTGGCCCGTACGAGCGCGACGCCGGGCAAGACGCGCCTGATCCATTTCTTCGATCTCGAGCGCCGCGACGGCGTGCGGCTCCGCTTCGTCGATCTCCCGGGGTATGGCTACGCCCGCGTGTCGCAGCGGGAGCGCGAGGGCTGGGGCCGGCTCGTCGAGGGGTACCTGGCCGAGCGTGAGAACCTGCGTCTCGCGGTGTTGCTCCAGGACGCGCGTCGCGATGCCAGCGACGACGAGCGCAATCTGCTGGCCTGGCTCGCGGAGCAGGGAGTCGCCAGCGCCTGCGTGGCGACGAAGGCCGACAAGCTCAAGCCGTCGGTCCGGACGCGACGGCTCCGCGATCTCGCCCGGCAGCTCGAATGCGGTGAAGAAGGCCTCGTGGTGACCTCGGCCCTGCGTGGAGAGGGGCTCCCGGCCCTCTGGGCCCTCATCGACCAGCAGCTTCCGGTCTGAACTCCCGCTCCTGCCCAGCGGATCGAGGAATCTCCACATACCGGTCAAGCCTGGGGCATGGGTGTGTCGATAAGCCCACAGAACGACCCGGGAGCCCCTGGATGAATGTGGAACGAGCCGCGGACGTGTTCATTCCGCGAACCCGATCGATCGATGAGCCCGGCCCCTCGAACTACACCTCGGACTATAGCCCCGAGGTCCACCACACCGACACCATCCGGAGCGGCGTGAAGGTCTCGGGGATCTCCGAGGCCGGCTCGAACGGCGACCAGCGCAACTTCGGTGAGCACAGCGCCGAGCAGAATCGGGAGGGTGCCCGCGAGGTGCTCTCCGACCGGACCAGCCTCGGCCAGAACCTGGACGTGCGGGTCTAGCGGGCAGCCGGGGCGCCCGCGATCGAACCGGTCGTCGGGTCGCGTCCGCGCGGGATTCGCGGACGCGTCGGCCGGCGTGCGGCCGCTCTGCCGCTCGGGGTGAGGGCCTGTCGTGCTCGGCGTCGGGCGCTCGATCCGATCGCTCGAGCGAGCATCGAAAGCGCCACCCGGGGAGCCCGCCGGCCCCTCGCGTCTCGTGGGGTCGCTGGGCGTGGTCTCTCAGCGGAACAGGTCGAAACGCGGATCCCGCAGCATGTCGCGCACGCTTCCCGATCCGCCCGTCTCGGCCCCCTCGACGAACACCGCGGGGATGCCAGACGCCTTGGTCATCCAGAGCCCCGCGGTCGCCGCGAGGGCGTCGGCGGCCGCGAGCGCCGTCACCGCGAGCGTGCGCCCGTCGAGGTCCGGGCTTCCACGCTGGTCCCGGATCGGCGCGATTCCCGAGCAGCCGATCGCGACGTCGAGCAGGCCTTCGCGCCAGGGGCGTCCGAAGGTGTCCGACACGATCACCCCGAGCTCGTCCGGGTGCTCGGGCGCGAGGCGGGCGCGCAGCCCAGCCGCCGAGGCGTCGGGATCCCGGGGCAGCAGGACGGCGACGCCCTCACCGGGCGCGTTCGACAGATCGACGCCGGCGTTGGCGCACACGAAGCCATGGGGCGTCTCGCAGATGAGGGCGCCGTGTCCACGCCGCACGATGCGCACGCTCTCCCGAAGCACGCACTCGACGTGTCGGGGGTCGCGGCCGTCCTCGCGGGCGATCGAGAGCGCCTCGGGCGAGGGCTCGAGGGTGTCGAGCGCGATCACGCGCCCCTCGGAAAGCGAGACGATCTTCTGGCACACGACGAGCACCCCGCCTCGCAGGGGGATGCCGGCGCGGGCCGCGCCCGCCTCGATGGGCGCCACGAGATCGTCGCCTGGTGCGATCCGGGGAATGCCGGGAAGTGCGACGAAGCGGCTGGGCGCACCGCTCACCCGCGCGCTCCCCGCGTGCTCGACGCTCCCAGCAGACTCTCGAGCAGCGCCCGGCTGCGGCGCCCGCCCGAGGTGGAGGCGAGGAACGCGTGGACGTCCTCGATCCGGTCGAGGTCGACGGACAGGGCGGGGCGATCGACCGTCGCGAACGGCACTCGGGCGCTCTCGGCCGCCGAACGATGGCGCGCCGCGCTCTCCGGCCCGAAGCGGGCCGGAACGATGTCGTGGGGCGCGCGGAGCAGGGCCGCCGTGCCTCCGTCGCACGATGGCGCGAGGACCACGCCGCTCCCGCCGCGCCCCGAGAGGGCGACGACCAGCGCCTCGAGGTCGGACGCCTCCACGCCCGGAACGTCCCCGAGCAGGACCAGCACCGCGCCGGCGCCGCGGTGGGCCAGCGCCGCACTCGCGGCCTCGACGGCCGGGTTCAGGCCCGGCTCCTCGCGGAGCATCGCGCGGGCCCCGGCGTTGCGCGCCCGCTCGGCCACGTCGCGGTCGGGGGTCACGACCAGGCTCTCGGAGATCGACGTGGCGCCGGCGAAGGCCTCGATCTCGTCCTCGAGCATCGCGATCGTGAGCGCGGGGAGGCTCGCGGTGGGCAGCCCGGGGACGAGCCGCGACTTGGCGCGGTCGAGCCGCTTCACCGGGATGACGCCGGCGATCATCCCAGGCGCCGGGCCAGGTCCAGCGTGGCTTCGGCCAGGCGCGCCGCCGAGGCGGCGTCGCGCATGATCGTGTCGACGGCGTCGGCCTCGAGCCCGAGGGCCCGGCAGTCGGCGAGCTGGTCGGCGTCGCGTCGGTCGAGGACGAACCCTCTCACCCACGAGGCGTAGCGGCGCGCCACGCCGCGCGCCGAGACCTCGCTCCCGGTGGCCCGGAGCAGGCGGTCGGCCGGGCCCTTGATCGGCCGGCCTCCGACGATCGGGGAGACGGCCACGATCGGGGCCGTGCAGCGGGCGAGCGCCTCGCCGATCGCGGGCACGGCCAGGATCGGCCCGATCGACACCACCGGGTTGCTCGGACACACCAGGACGACGCTCGCCGCGCGCAAGGCCTCCGTCACGCCCGGGGCGGGCTCGGCGCCCGCCGCCGCGGACAGATCGACGTCGGCCACGTCCGCCGGAGCCCCGTCCCGCACCAGGTATTCCTCGAAGTGCGCCCGGCGCCCGTCCGAGAGCGTCACGTAGGTGGGGCAGGGGCTCTCGGCCATCGGGAGGATGCGGCTGGCGACGCCGAAGCGTCGACGGATCTCGTCGGTGGCGGCGGCGAGCCCCCATCCATCGGCGAGCCGCAGTGTCCGGTGCAGGCAGGTGGCGAAATCGCGATCGCCGAGTCGGAACCAGGTCTCGTGACCGAAACGCTCGAGGGCTCCGATCACCTCGAAGCGATCCTCGGCGATCCCGAAGCCGCGTTCGCGGTTCACGATGCCCGCGAGCGTGTAGGTGACGATGTCGAGGTCGGGCGAGACGTGGACCCCGTAGAAGCGGTGATCGTCTCCCGTGTTCACCACGGCCGTCACCGACTCGGGGGCCACCACATGGACCAGACCACGCAGGAACCGGGCGGCACCCACGCCCCCGGCCAGCGCGACGATCGAAGGGGCGGGGCCTGCCACGGGGGTCAGTTCGGCTCGAGCTGGGTGCGCTGCTCGCGCAGCTCTTCCAGGTCGGCCTGGAGCTGGGGCAGACGGCGCGCGATCTCGACGAAGCGGGGCCGCTCGTACAACGGATCCGGGGCCGCATCGCCCGACACCGAGATCAGTTCGGCGAGCACCTCCTCGTCGCGGGCGATGTCGGCCTCGAGGCTGGCGATCTGCTCGTCGAGCGCGGTGCGCTGGGCGACGAGCTGCTGCCGTTCGATCTCGCTGAGCTCGTCGGGATCCCCTGCGGACAGGGACCGGAAGCGGAGGGGCGCGGCCACCATCGCCCAGTCGTCGGAGCCGCGGATCGGAGGCGGAGTCGCCTCGGAGGCGGCGGGAAGCGGGGAGGCCGAGGTCGGGGTGGTGGGTGGCTCGTCCGCGTCGGGCGCGGCGACGAAGAGCCCGCGGCCACGGGCCTCGCCCACGTCGGTCGTGGCCACGGGCTGGTCCTCGGCGCCCTCGACCCTGCTAGGGGGGGTGCCCGGGTCGGCGAGTCCGCCGGCGGAACCCGGTGTGGGCGGCACCGTCTCGCGGCCGGCGACGATCGGGTCGGTCGGATCGGTGCGATCGGTCGTCCCGGGGGTCTCCCGCGCCGCCCGGCGCGAGCGCCGCGTCGACTGGATCCGGTTGCGGAGCGCCTGGGGAATCCGCTCCGGATCGGTCGTGTAGTGGGCGATGCCGTTCGCATCGACCCACTTGTAGATCACCGGCTCGTCGGCGCGGACGCCCGGAGCCGCCATCGCCATGCCCAGGATGGCGGCGAGGAGCATCATCCCGAAGGCAGACCGGGCCTGCGGACGTCGCGCCGGGCGTGCGCGCTGCACCGGCTCTTGCGTCGATCGTTCGACGCGGCGATTCGTCCTCGTGCCGGGCTTGCGAGGCCCGCCCGGTCCGGCCTGCAACGGGCCGCGGGTTCGAGTCGATTGCCGCTCGGGGGCGCTCGCCATGGGGCGATTCTTGAGAAGCCCCCCGGCTGCGTCAAGCGAGCCGATGCGGCCTGTGTTTGACGCGGCGATCGCGCCCGGGCGGACACCTCGCGGTCTGGCCCGGCGCACAGGCGCACTCCGCGGCGCCTGCCGGTCGGCATGCGGTTTGCTCCTGCGAGCGCCGTGCAATCGAGACCGATGTCGAGATGGGGCGCGCGCGCTGTCCGGAACCCTCCCCTGGGCACGGCGCCCCCCGAGCGCGGGCGGGGGGCCGGCGGACGACGATGGGTCTGGTCGCCACTGCTCGTGGTCGTCACGGTGGCGAATGCCGTCCAAGCGGCGGGGCCGGGTGCGAACGTCTGGGAGCGGCTCGCGCTGCCCCTCGACGGTGTGGGCGTCGCCCTGGACGTCGCGCCCGATCGACGGCTGGCGGTCGCCGACATGCGAGGGGTCTGGTTGGGCCAGGCGGGACGCATCCAGTTCGCGCGGGTCGTTCGCGAGCGCGACATCCGCGACCTCGCCTTCACCGAGGACGGGACGCTCTGGGTAGGCGCCGGGGGCGAGCTGCTCGCGTCGCCCGCCGAGGCGGGCGGCACGCTGCGGCGAGTGCCGCTCGGTACCGGGGTCGATCGGATTGCGCGGCTCAGCGCCTGTCGTGGGCGTCTGCTGGTCACGACCGAGCAGGGGGCCTTCGTCGGGGGCGTCTCGCAGCCCTTCGTCGCGCTCCGTGAGGGGCTGCCGCGGGCACCCGTCGAAGTCGGGGCCCTGCGCTGCGGCCCTGCCCGCGACGACGGCCGCTCCGAGGCCTGGCTGGCTTCCGATGGCGCCCTCTGGAGAGTCGTGTTGGACGAGAGCCGGGTCGTCGAGGTTCGGCGCTTCCAGCCGAACGAGCTTCTCGGGGAGCCGATCGTCGACCTCGTGCCCGATGCGGGCGGCGTCGAGCTCGCCGTGGTGACCTCGCGCGGGGTGATCGTCGCTCGAGGCGTGGCCGAGCCGACGGGCCAATGGCGCCTGGCGCGCGGTCGAGGCCCGGCCGGCGCGGAGCTCTCGCGGCTTCGCTTCGCGGCGAATCGCTTCTGGATCGCGACACCGCGCGGACTGCTCGTGGCCGACGACCTCGACGCGCCCTGGCATCGGGCCGAGCCGCCCCTCGGCGGCGACGGCGCGTCGGCCCTCGCGGTTGCCGACGAGACGCTGTTCGTGGCTGCCGCCTCGGGCGTCTGGTCGCGCGAGCTGGGCGAGACAGCGCGCGGGACGCCGCGGGTCTCGCGCGCCTGGCTCTCCGAGCAGCGCGATCCTCCGATCGACAGGGTTCGGCAGGCGGCGCTTCGCTACCTGGCTCTCGGGCCCGATCGGATCCGCCGGCTTCGTCGGGGGGTCGACCGCCGGGGCTGGCTCCCGACCCTCGATCTCCGTTTCACGAGCGACTTCGAGCGCCAGCGCGCGGTCGACCGGGACGAGGCCTTCCTCTCGGGAGACTTCCGGAACCTCGTCGACCGCGACCTCGAGCGCGGCCGCGGTCTTTCGGCGTCGTTGACCCTCAGCTGGGAGCTCGGCGATGTCCTCTACCACCCCGAGGCAATCGATCTGTCGCGCGAGGCACGCGAGGTGATCGAGCTCCGCGACGACATCCTCGACGAGATCGCGCAGCTCTATTTCGAGCGGCAGCGCGTGCTGCTCGAGCTCGCAGCTCGCGACCAACCGGCCGACGAGGACGCGTGGCGACTGGTGATCCGGGCGCAGGAGCTCGCCGCCGGAATCGACGCCTGGACGGGCGGCTGGTTCGGTCCGCGGGCGCGTCCGGCGCTTCCGCCTTCTTTCATCACCCCCGGGTCCCGGAGGAGACAGCCATGACATCCATCGATCCGACCCAGCCCGGCATGGCGTGCGAACGCCCCCGTCCGACCGTGTGGGGGCTGCTGGTCGCCACCTGCGTGCTGGCGATGCCCGTTCCGGCGGGCGCGAGCGCCCTGATCTCCGAGGTGTTCTACGACGCCTCGGGAAGCGACGACGGACAGCTCTTCGTCGAGATCTGGGGGCCCGCGGGGCTCGCGCTCGAGCCGTTCGTCCTCGAGGGCGTGAATGGCTCGAACGGCGCCGTGGGCCCGGTCGTCGCGCTCTCGGGGAGCATCCCCGATGACGGCCTCTTCCTGGTGGCCGATGCGCGCTCCGACGCCACCAGCGATGTGGTCGGGGCCGATCTGCTCGCGAGCTTCGACTTCCAGAACGGACCCGACTCGATCGTCCTGCGCGAGGGCGACGCCGTGGTGGACGCGATCGGGTACGGCCTCTTCGAGGCCGACGAGGTCTTCGCAGGCGAAGGCACGCCGGCATCGGACGCCCCGCCGGGTGCCAGCCTGGCGCGGCGCTTCGCCAACCGCGACACCGACGACAACGCCTTCGATTTCGTGGTGCTCGACGTGCCGACCCCGGGGCTTGCGCCCCTGGCGGTACCCGAGGCCGGATCGACGGCGCTCTGGCTGATCGGCGGGGCGCAGGCGTTGCGGGCCGGACGGCGGCGTGCGGCCGCCCGCGCGGCGCGAGGCTGAGCGACCCCTGGAAGGCCCCGGTGCGCCCCGGCGCGCCGGGGCCGGAGCCCCGCTCAGTCGGCGACGTCGAGCTCGAGATTCTCGAAGAAGAGACGCTTGGCCTCGCGATAGCTGTGCCGATCGGTGACGCGCTCGTAGTAGGCGTCCCACTTGTCGTCGGTGGCGAAGGGGCGCGGCATCTGTTTCGCGATCAGGTTGAGGGCGTTCACCCCGTTGGCGCCGAGTGACACGTAGGTGCCGGTCGCCCCGGGGATCCAGAAGAGGGGATAGAGGGCGATGTCGCCCGCCGTTCCCACCAGGCAGCGGGGACAGGTTTCGCCGAAGAGCGGGAGCACGATGTACCCGCCGGGCGGAATGCCGTAGAAGCCGAGGGTCTCGTTGGTGGTCTCGGGGCTCTCGATGCTCAGGATGTCGTCGGCGGGCGCGAAGAGGCCACCGATCCCGAAGGTCGAATTGAGGATGAAGGCCCCGAGATGGTTGGCGGCCCGGCGGGGCTTGCCCTGGAGGAGACTGTTCACGAAGTCCCGTGGCCGCTCCAGGTTCTCGAAGAAGCTCTGGACCCGCACCTGGCCCCACTTCGGCATCACGTAGTTGTAGCCGCGGGCGGCGGGGTCGAGGACGTGGTCGAAGAGCCAGAAGTTGAAGCGTCGATTGGTACGGTTGAATCCGTCGAAGAAGCCGACTGATTCTTCGGCCTGGGAGACGCCGGACGGCCGGTCGGTCGATTGCGCCGAGGCATCGCCGCCGAGGATCACGCAGGCTGCGACGAGCGCCACCACGGCGGGGGGCGCATGGCGCCACGATCGCTCGGTGTTGCCGCGTCCGATCTCGAAGCTGGGCATCGGCACTCGCTCTTCTCCCCCACTCCGGCGGCCGGCGAGCGGCCCCGGTTCTCGCGCGCCTCGCGGCATGTCCCCCGGGCCTGACATGCGACCGGTCGGCGCGGCCCTCCGCGGATCCCCGGTGCATCCCCTGCCCGTTGGGACGGGACGGGACGGGACGGGGCGGGTCGGCTCGGCGTTCCCCCGGCCACGCGACGGGCCGTGCTCCGAACGCGCCATCCCGTCCTGCGATCGGCCCCGAGCGGTATTCGTGTCGGCGCCGGCATCGACCGCGTCCCGCCCCAGGCCGTCCCTTGGACGCCGCGGATGATAGGGGAGAATCCGGCGAAGCCACGCGCGTCCGATACGAATTCGACCTGCGGTGGTCGGCCGATCGGTCAGCATCGGGCAGGAAACCCCACGGCCTTGCTTGCGTTGCCTGGGACCGTTCCGCAAACTCGCCGCGCGAGCGGGTCGAAGGGGGGCGTCGCCCGCATGCTCTCGGGCTTCAACAACAACGTGCGCTATCAGGGTGTGCTCTTCCACGTCCAGACCGAGGACAGTGGTCGGGCGCATCCCCACGTCATCACGCATCTCTATCACGGCGGAACCATCGTCGCTTCCGAGAAACGGAGCTACGCCGACCGGCTCGACGAGTCGGACCTCAGCAGCGCCGTCCGGCGGGTCATGGAGGAGCAGCACCGGAGCATGCTGCGGCGACTGAAGGACGGCCAGTTCGACGACGTGATCCGCGAGCGCCTCGGCGCGGACATCCTGGGCGAGCCGGCGATCGAGGCGCCTGCGGCCGACCCCCGCGAGCAGACCCAGCGGTCCGCGACTCCGTTCGAGGCATCTCCCCCGGGCCCGGCCCCGACCCCGGCGGCCGACGCCTCGCGCTCCGCCCCGCCCGATCCCGTGCCGGGCCGGGCCGGTTCGGACGCGTCGGACGACGTCCGACCGCCGCTCGACGAGGTCGTGCTCGACTACCTGCTCGAGAGTGCGCGCAGGCGAAAGCGCGCAAAGCCGTGACGATGGACGAGGCGCCCCGGACGGACGAGCCGTCCCAGGCGCTCGTCCAGCTCTACCACGTGTCCAAGTCCTATCTGCCCGGCTCGTTCGCGCTCCGCGACGTGAGTCTCCAGGTTTCGAAGGGCGAGCTGGTGTTCGTCACCGGCCCGAGCGGGGCCGGGAAGACCACCCTCCTCAAGCTGCTCTTCGCCGCGGAGCAGCCGAGCCAGGGCTCGATCCTGGTGGGTGGACGCAACGTGGCCCGGCTGCGCGAGTCGGCCATCCCGAGCCTCCGCCGCCGCGTGGGCGTGGTGTTCCAGGATTTCAAGCTCCTCGCCAATCGGAGCATCGAGGACAACGTGGCCGTGCCGCTCGCCGTCCGCGGCGTGCCTCCGCGCGAGCTCCGGTCGCGCGCCTTCCGCGTGTTGAAGCAGGTGGGCCTCCAGCACCGCCGACACCAGAGGCCGCTGTCGTTGTCCGGCGGCGAGCAGCAGCGGGTCGCGATCGCTCGCGCGCTCGTCGGCGAGCCCGAGCTCGTGCTGGCCGACGAGCCGACCGGGAATCTCGACCCCGATCTGACCCTCGAGATCATGGAGCTTCTGGTGGCGGCCTGCGCACGGGGTACCACGGTGATGATCGCCACCCACGATCTCGCCCTCGTCGAGCGGTTCGGCCGCCGCATGGTCCGGCTCGAGGACGGGCGCATCGTGACCGACCAGGTGCCGAAGGCGTGGCTCTGAGCTCGCTTCGGTACCGCGCGTCCTACCTCGTGGGGAGCGCCGTCCGCGGGCTGCTCGCGAGCCCGGTTCCGACCGGCGTCGCGGTCGGCACGATCGCGATCGCCCTGGTGGTGGCCGGCCTGTTCGGTCTCGTCCTGAAGCAGATGAATCTCGTGATCGAGCGCATGGGCGACGAGCTCGAGGTGACGGCCTTCCTCGACGACGGCCTCGGCCCCGAACGGATCGCCGAGCTCGAGCGGATCGCGGCCACGGTGGAGGGCGTGGAACGCGTGGAGCTGGTGACCAAGGACGAGGCCCGCGCCCGTTTCGAGGCGCGCATCGCAGACGGGGCGCGTCTGCTCGAAGGCTTCCGCGAGAACCCGCTGCCGGCGTCGCTCGAGATCTCGCTGGCCCCCGCGCAGCGCTCGCCGCGCGGTATGCAGGTGGTCGTCGAGTCGCTCGACGGGCTGGCTGGGATCGAGGAGCTGGCATACGGCCAGGATTGGATCGCGGGCTACACCCAGATGGTCGGTGTGGTCCGCGGCGGCGCGATCGCGCTCGGGGCCGTGCTCTCGCTCGCGACCCTCCTGATCGTCGCCAACACGGTTCGTCTGGCTGTCTATGCCCGCCGCGACGAGCTCGAGATCCTCGCGCTGGTCGGGGCCAGTCGTAGCTTCGTCCGGATTCCATTCTTGTTGGAGGGCCTGGTCGAGGGCTTCCTCGGTGCCGTGTTCGCGCTCGTGCTGCTCCTCGTGATCTTCCTGCTCGTCCTGCCGGGACTCTCGAGCGGGCTCGAGTTCTGGATCGGCCATGCGCGGCCCGAGTTCTTCGGGGCCGCGGAGTCGCTCGGCCTGCTCCTCCTCGGCTCGCTGCTCGGCCTGCTGGGCGCCGGCGCCGCGCTCGCGAGCGATTGGAGTCGCTCGTGAGCCGACCCTACGGCATCCGGGCGAGGGGCGCGATCGGCCGGGTCGCGCTCGTCACCGCGCTCGCCGGCGTCACCGTCGGGCTCGGGCCGGCCGAGCCGACGGCGCGCGCCGAGGACGATCCCGGCACCCGCCTCGCCGAGATCCGGAGCGCCATCGAAGACCGGCGGGAGCGGCTCGCCCTCGTGGAACGCCAGGAGGCGAGTCTGCTCGAGACGCTCGAGGACATGGACCGGACCGCCGCCGCGCTGGTGCGCGAGGTGGGGCTCGCGCGCACGCTCCTCGAGCAGGCGCGTCGCGAGGCGCGCGCAGCGTCGGCCCGCGAGTCGGCGGCCGAGGGTCGGCTCGCGGAGCTTCGCGGGGCCATGGCGGTGCGCGCCCGGGCGCTCTACAAGACCGGCGGCACGGGCCCTCTCCAGGTGTTGTTCTCCGCCGGGTCGCTCCCGGATTTCCTGGCCCGCGGCCACGCCCTCCGGAGGATGCTTCGCCACGATCGTGCGCTCGTGGAGGAGCACGAGCAGGCGCGAGAGGGTCTGGCGCGCGCGCGGGCCGAGGCCGAGACACGCGCCGCCGATCGCCGGCGGGCCAGCGAGGCGCTCGAGGAGCGCAACCGGGTGCTCGCCGCGGAGCGAGCCGCACGGAATGCCCTCCTCGTCGAGATTCGGAGCGACGGGGCCCGCGAACGCGCGGTCCTCGCCGAGCTCGAGCAGGCGGCGCGAGAGCTCGAGGAGGCCATCGAGGCGTTGCGGCGTCGACCGGCGCCCCTTCCCGGCACGGCCCCGGGCGCCTTCGCGGCCCGCGCTGGTCGCTTGCCCCCGCCCGTCGTGGGCCGGGTGCTCCGCCGCTTCGGACGGGTCATCGACAGCGAGTTCCGCACCCAGACCTTTCGCAAGGGCATCGACCTCGCCGTCGAGCTCGGCGAGCCGGTTCGCGCGGTGGCCGACGGTCGGGTCCGATTCGCGGGCCGCTTCCGCGGCTACGGGAACCTCGTGATCCTCGACCACGGCGACGACTACTTCACGGTCTCGGGGCACCTCGACGAGATCGGCGTCGCCGTCGGCGACCCGGTTCGGGAGGGGGATGCGATCGGGACGGCGGGGGAGAGCGGCTCGCTCTCGGGGCCGCGCCTCTACTTCGAGATCCGCTCGGGCTCCGAGGCGCTCGACCCCACCCGCTGGCTGGCACCGGCCGGGCGCTGGGCGCGCTGAGCCGTCCGGCCCGCTGTCCGCGTCCCGGTTCCGACCGGTCGTCGGGAGCGGGCCCGGGACGCCCCGCCCGGACCCGGCCGCACTCGCCGCAGTCGCTGCGGATCGGACTCCGGGGGCCGGGCTCGGGCCCCGCCAGCCCATCCCGGCGCGCCTCCGAGGGTCACGTTATGCTCGCGATTGGTCTGTGAGGAGATCCCATGCGTCGCAGTTCTCGGGTGCGCTTCCTGCTTCCTTTCGTCTCGGGCCTCGTGGTAGCGATGCTCTTCGTATCGCTGTCGGGGGGCGTCGCGAGCCTGGCGGCAACCCGCTACGAGGACCTCAACCTCTTCACCAACGTTCTCGAGCTGGTGCGCAAGAACTATGTGGAATCGGTCGACCAGACCCGCCTGATCCGGGGCGCCGTGAAGGGCATGCTCGAAGAGCTCGACCCGCACTCCTCGTACCTCGACCCCGAGGTCTATCGCGAGATGCAGATCGACACGAAGGGCGAGTTAGCCGGGCTCGGGATCGAGATCTCGAAGAGCGCCGAGGGCTTCATCGAGGTCATCGCTCCGATCGAGGGAACACCGGCCGAGCGTGCGGGGATCCGAGCGCGCGACCAGATCGTGGCCATCTGCCCCGACCCGCGTCCGACCGACTGGATCGACGACTGCCGTACCACCAAGCCCATGACCCTGGTCGACGCGGTCCGGCTGATGCGGGGTCGGCGCGGTACAAAGATCACGATCCAGATCGCACGCGACGGCTTCGAGCGGCCCCAGCCCTACACGATCGTCCGCGACATCGTGAAGATCGTGTCGGTCGATGGCCGGCTGCTCGAGCCGGACTATGGCTACGTGCGCGTGAGGGCCTTCCAGGAGCGCACCGCCCGGGATCTCGCTGAGGAGCTCGATGCGCTGCGCGACGAGAACGGGTCGCAGCTCACCGGCCTCGTGCTCGATCTGCGGAACAATCCGGGAGGCCTCCTCGACCAGGCTGTCGACGTGGCCGACCTCTGGCTCCGTGAGGGCATCGTCGTCTACACCAAGGGTCGGGTCGAGAGCCAGCGACACGAGTTCCGGGCCCGGGCCGAAGATGTCGAGCCGGATTATCCGCTCGTGGTGCTGGTGAACTCGGGCTCGGCCAGCGCCTCCGAGATCGTCGCCGGGGCGCTCCAGGATCACGACCGGGCGCTCATCCTGGGGACCACCACCTTCGGCAAGGGCTCCGTCCAGACCATCATCCCACTCGAGGACAAGGGCGGCCTGCGCCTGACCACGGCGCTCTACTACACGCCGGGCGATCGCTCCATCCAGGAGGTGGGCATCCAGCCCGACGTGACCGTCGAGAACGCGCCGACGCCGACCCAGGAAGAGGCGCAAAGACGGCGGGTTCGGGAGAAGGACCTCGAGGGTCACTTCACCCAGGAGGAGGCCGACCCCGAGAGCGAGGTCCAGGCCGAGGGGGCGCCCGACGCCGCTTCGAGCGACATGCAGCTGGCGCGGGCGGTCGAGGTGTTGAAGAGCTGGACCTACTTCGAACGGCTCTCGGCCTCACGGCAGCGCGCGGCCCGCGTCCAGACGGCGCTCCCCGACATGGCGCACCCCGATCTGGCGCGTCCCGACCTCCCCTGATCGATCGCCCGTGAAGCCCCCGGAGGGACTCGTTCACGGAGCATCCGCTCCGTCCGCTCGCCTCGTGTTCTCGGTGGGCGACGTGCTCGAGGGCCTGCGGGGACTCCTCGAGGACCAGATCGGGCGTGTCTGGGTCGCCGGCGAGATCAGCAACCTGCGCCGCGCGGCGTCCGGCCACAGCTACTTCACGCTGAAGGACGCCGCGGGCCAGCTCCGCTCCGTGCTCTTCCGCGGCAACGCCCGTCGGATTCCCTTCGAGCTGGAGGACGGGCTCGAGGTGCTCGCCGAAGGCGAGCTGAGCATCTACGCGGCGCGGGGCGACCTGCAACTGATCGTCCGGCAGCTCGAGCCGCGCGGCCAGGGAGCCCTCCAGCTCGCGATCGAGCAGCTCCGGGCCCGGCTCGAGCAGGAAGGGCTCTTCGACCCCGCGCGCAAGCGACCCATTCCCGGACACCCGCGGCGGGTGGGGGTCGTGACGTCGCCGACCGGCGCGGCGATTCGCGACGTGATCGAGGTGAGCGGCCGGCGCGCGCCGGCGACGCCCCTCCTGATCGCGGCGACCCGGGTGCAGGGTGAGGGCGCCGAGCACGAGATCGCCGAGGCCATCGCGCGGGTCGCCCGACAGCCCGGGATCGACGTGGTGCTCGTGGTGCGGGGAGGTGGCTCCTTCGAAGACCTGCTGGCATTCAACTCCGAGGTCGTGGCGCGGGCGATCGCTGCATCGCCGGTGCCGGTCGTCGCCGGCGTCGGTCACGAGACCGACGTCAGTCTCGCCGATCTGGCCGCCGATCTGCGCGCACCCACGCCCTCGGTGGCCGCCGAGCGGGCCCTCCCCGACCGTGAGGCGCTTCGCCTTGCCTGGCAGGCCGCGGCCGGGCGCCTGCGGGCCGCGATCCTGGTGCGGCTCGACGACGCCGAGGCAGACCTGGGGCGGCATCGGGCCGCGCTCCGCGTGGCCGCGCCGCGGGCCCGACTCGAGGCTGCGGCCGACCGGCTCGCCGCGCTCGGACGGGCCCTCGGACGCGCGGCCGTGGGCGTCGCGCGCACGGCCGGGGCCCGGCTCGGCGTGGCGGCGGGTCGGCTCGATTCGCTCTCGCCCCTCGCCGTACTCGGGCGCGGCTACGCCATCGTCTTCGCCGAGCGCGACGGCTCGATCGTACGCCGCGCGGCAGCCCTGGCGCCCGGCGACCCGATCCGGGTGCGTCTCGCCGAAGGCGAGCTCCGGGCCGAGGTCCGTCGTACGGCTGCATCGGGGGGCCACCAGGGAAATTGACTCCCCGAGGCCGCTCGGGTACTCGTGGCCCTCGCGATGCCCGGAAAGAACCGCCAGCCGCGCCAGCCGCAGGGGCGCCAATCGCAGGCGCGCCAGGCGCGCGAGGTGGATTCGACCGGGACGCTGGAGGGCTTCGAGCCGCCCGGCGAGCCGACCGGGGACGGGGCTGGAACGAGCGCGACCAGGTCCCCGGACGCCGAATCCGGAGCCGAAGGGCTGGCGTTCGAACAGGCGCTCGAGTCCCTCGAAGCCATCGTCGACGAGCTCGAAGACGGTGAGCTCGCGCTCGAGGCCTCACTCGAACGCTTCGAACGGGGTGTCCGTCTGTCGCGGCTCTGCGCCGATCAGCTCGCCGTGGCGCGCCGGCGCATCGAGCTGCTGGCGGGTGGGGAGGGTGACGACGCCGTGGCGCCCTTCGAGCCGGGTGACGCGAGCGACCGGGCCGGTGAGGCCGGTGAGGCGCCCGACGACTGATGGACCTTCGGGCCTACATGCGCGAACGCGCCACCTGGGTCGATCGCCATCTGGACGCACACCTCCCCCGCGCCGACGATCCACCCGCGCAGCTCCATGCGGCCATGCGACACCTGCTCTTCCCGGGAGGCAAGCGCTTCCGGCCCGTGCTGAGTCTGGCGGCCTGCGAGGCCGTGGGCGCTCCGCCCGAGCGCGTGATCGGCTTCGCGGCCGCCGTCGAGCTCGTCCACACCTATTCGCTCGTCCACGGCGCCCTCCCCTGCAAGGACGACGACGACGAGCGGCGCGGTATCCCGACCGTCCACAAGGCCTTCGACGAGTCGACCGCGGTGCTGGCCGGCGATGCGCTCTTTGCCGCTGCGTTCGAGGTGCTGCTGGCCGATCCGGAGGCCCTGCCCGAGGCGCGGCTGATGGCCGCCCGCGAGCTCGCCGAGGCCGCTGGGGCGCGAGGCCTCGTGGGGGGCCAGGTCGACGATCTGGCCGCCGCCGAGGGCACCCTCGATCTGTCCGGGATCGAGTCGATCCATCGCCGCAAGACCGGGGCCCTGATCCGCGTGGCGCTGGTGGGTAGCGCTCGGCTGGCCGGCGCTCTGCCAGTTACAATCGAGGCGTTGGGATGCTACGGCGACGATCTGGGTTCCGCGTTCCAGATCGCCGATGACCTGCTCGACCACGAGGAGAGTGGCGTCCACGAGCCCTGCTCGTTCGTGACGAGCCTCGGGGTGGAGCGGGCCAGGGAGCGGCTCGGGGAGCTGCTGGCCTCGGCGCTCGAATCGGTGGAGCCGCTCGGAGAGCCCGCCGAGCCCCTTCGAGAGCTCGCCAGGTACGCGGTGCGAAGGAGGCAGTGATGAAACGACCCCTGCTCGACCAGATCCACAGGCCGGACGATCTCCGCGCGCTCCCGCGGGAGCAGGTGCGCGGGGTGTGTGACGAGCTTCGGGCCGAGATCATCGAGACCATTTCGCGCACTGGGGGACACCTCGCGTCGAGCCTCGGCGCGGTCGAGCTGATCACTGCCCTCCACTATGTCTTCGACACGCCGCGCGACCGGATCGTGCTCGACGTGGGACATCAGGGCTATGCCCACAAGATGCTCACCGGCCGTCGCGCCGGCTTCGAACGGATCGGCAAGGAGGACGGCATCGGCAAGTTCCTGCGCCGCGAGGAATCCGAGTACGACCACTTCGGCGCCGGACATGCCGGGACCTCCATCTCGGCGGCCCTCGGGATCGCCCGCGCCATGGAGCACCAGTCGCGTGACGACATCGCGATCGCGATGATCGGTGATGGCGGAATGACGGCCGGCATGGCCTTCGAGGCCCTCAACCACGCGGGCGACCTCGGCCAGAAGAACCTGCTCGTGATCCTGAACGACAACGAGATGTCGATCTATCCGAACGTGGGGGCGGTCTCGTCGTTCCTGTCGCGCAAGCTGTCCGCCCCGATGGTGCGAAGCATCAAGCGCTGGACCAAGGAATTCCTGACCACCATGCCCGGCGACATGCTGCACTGGGCCCAGAAGGCCGAGGAGTCGGTGAAGGTCTTCTTCTCGCCGGGCCTGCTCTTCGAGGCCTTCGGCTTCAAGTACGTGGGCCCGATCCAGGGGCATCGCATCGACGTGGCGCTCGAGACCTTCGAAAACGCCAAGGAGATGCTGGCGAACGGCGATGGCCCGGTCCTGATCCACGCACTCACGGCCAAGGGCAGTGGCTACGAGCCGGCCGAGCGCGATCCGCTCAAATACCACGGTCCGGGCGCGTTCGAGGTGGAGTCGGGCCGGATGGCTCCGTCCAAGCCGGGGCCGCC
>CAYYUT010000002.1:25480-29177 GCA_964474935.1 uncultured Spirochaetales bacterium | reverse complement strand
GGTGAGGTCGCAGGCGAGACACAGGACCACGAGGGCCGAGGCCACGATCCCGAGCACCCGGGTCACCAGGAATCCCGACACCCCGAGCACCGCGAAGCCCGCGGCCACGACCAGCGTGGTCGAGACCAGTGCCGGCAGGACGTCTTCGAGCGCCTGCTGCACCGCACCGCCCGGCTCCGGACCCCTCGCGCGCAGGATGCCGAAGCGGACGAGCACGTGAACCGTATCGTCGACCGCGATCCCGAGCGCCAGACACCCCAGCACCACCGTCATCGCATCGAGCGAGATCCCGGCCACCACCAGCGAGCCGAAGGCGATCACGATCGGGATCACGTTCGGGAAGAGGGATGTGACTGCGAGGAGAGGGCTCCGCAATACGACGAAGAGCACCAGACCGATCGCGCCGATGGCGGCCGCGAGCCCCCGGAGCTGTCCGTAGGCGATCTCGTTCTCGGCGCGCGCGAACTCGTACATGATGCCCGTCGTCCGGGCCGAGAAATCCGGCGGTCCGTGCTGCACCCACCAGCCCTCCGCCTCGCGGGCCACCCCCACGAGGGCCCCCGAGCCGTTGTTGTCGACACGCAGCAGCAGGTTCGCCTCGCGGTGGTCCGACGCGAGCACGTCGTCGAGCTGCTCCACCGAGTCGAGGACGAGCAGGTACTGCTCGATCAACGCCTGGTCGTCCGGCAGCCCCGCCGCGGCGTCGCCGAGCAGCCCCCGATGCAGCTGGATCAACGGATCGGCGACGGTCACGACGCGCCCGACGTCCGTCCGGGTCGCGAGGTGGCTCGCCAGACCATCGATCGCGGCCACCACGTCGGGGGCCGTGACGTCGCGGCCCTCCTCGGAGCGGATCCAGACGTTCATCGGGCTGATCCCGGACAGGCTCGAGCGGATCCGTTCGTAGTCCTGCCGCACCTCGGCGCTCGGCGGGAACCATCGTGTCGGATCCGTCTGGACCTCGATGTGGGGCCAGGCCAGCCCGAAGCCCACGAGGGCCAGTGCCCAACCGATGATGATCTTCGCACGATGTCGCTCGGCGAAGCGGCTGATCCGGAGGCTCCAGCGCCGCCCCCAGGAATGCGGCTCGCCGGGCGCCAGGCGCGGGAGCGGGAGCACCGCGAGCAGCGCCGGCGCCACCGTGATCGCCCCCGCCTTCACGAGCAGCACCCCCAGACTTCCGAAGGCGCCGAGCGTCTGTGTCGATTCGATGCGGATCAGGGTCACGGCGAGGAAGCCGAGAGCGGTGGTGAGGCCGGACAGCACGATCGGCCGCGCCACCTGTCGGATCTCGCGGTCGAGCGCGCCCTCCGCGCTGCGGCGGGCGGCCGCCAGCACGTGCATCACGTAGGCCGACCCGAGCGCGAGCATGATCGACGGCAGGGCCATCGTGGTGAGCGAGAGCGACGATCCTGCGAACCCCATGCTCGCGACCATCAGCCACGACCCGAGGCCACTCACCGTGAGCGAGACGAAGGGTGCGCGCCAGCTCCGGAACACTACGAGCAGGAGCAGGGCGATCAGGAGGAGCGTCATGGGGACGAACCAGAGGATCTCGCGCCGCGTCTGGTGGTTGACCTCGGTGCGGAAGATCGGCACGCCCGAGACCCACACATCGTCGTCCGCGGTGAGCTCGCCGATGCGATCGAAGATCTCGTCGTAGCCATCGAGGCGTGCATCCAGGAAGACGTTCACGGCATGCACGCGACCGTCGGGCGATACCAGCACGCGCGGCGAGAGGCGATCGTCCCGGAGCCATTGCCGGATCTCGTCCACCTCGCGGGGCCGCCCCGAGAAGGACCGCTGGAGCGCCGGATCGAGATGCACCGTTCCGTCGGGCGAGGCGCGCACGATGGGCACGGTTGCCAGGCTGTCCACCCGACGCACGCCGGGCATGCTCTCCAATGCACGCGTCAGCGCTGCGACCCTGGCCAGAACCGACGGATCGAATGGCTCGGCGCCCGGAAACGCCACCACGATCACCTCGTCCCCGCCGAAGCGATCGAGGCTGTCCTGGTAGACGTTCCACTCGACGCTGCTGCGCTGGAGCACGCTCTCGGTGGTGGTTTCGATCTCCACGCGTACGACGCCGAGGACAGCCACCGCGGCCAGCGCAGCCCAGGTGCCGAGCACGACCGTCGGGCGCGCCACCGACACCGACACCGCGCGCTCGATCCAGCGCCCGCCGAGCCTGCCCGAGATCTCGCCCGCCACGCGTACTCCCGCATCGTCCCGCAGCGACCGCAGGGGCGACGTTCATCCGAGACCCGGATCGAGGTCAGGTCGAGGGGCGGACCCGACGCCGCGCGAGGCCCGTCTCACGAAGCAGGTCGAGCGCGGTGCCCCGCAGAGGATACTCCGCGTTGTCGACGACCTTGGCAATGCTCGCGTCGGTGATCGTCTCGGTGCGTTGCAGGCTGGGGGACAGGGTCGAGCAGGGAGTGGACCCGCGCATCGCGCCGCCGCGGTGGCCGGACTGCATGCTCGCGTTCTCTTCGCCCTGCGAGCCGGGACGATCGGTCGGCTCCGTGCCCGCGACCGCGAACGAGTGGGAGCGCGCACCGTCTCCGTCGTTGCCGTGGCGCACGCCACGCGCTGTCCCCTCGGTTCCGGTGGCGGCGATGCGCCGAGCGACCGTGGCGACGGCCGCGACCTGTCGCCCCACGCAGCGCCTGCCCGAGGCCATCGTGCGCGCGACGCTCACGAAGGACTCGTCTCCGCTCGGTCGTTCGAAGCAGAAGAAGGTGCCCCCCCGAGCAGCCGTTGCAGCTGCGCGTGCAGCGCCTCGAGGTCTCCCTGGTTCTCGAGCGCGACGTCGGCCGCCGCGCGCACGGCACCGAGCTGCTGCCCCGCCTCGTTGCCGTCACCAGCCTCCTCGCGCCCTTCGAGCACCCCGAGCTCGGCCAGACTCCCGGGGTCGCCGGGACGGGCCCGCGAACGGATCCGCTCGAACCGGAGCGCCGGATCGGCATCGATCCAGATCAGCTTGAAGTCCGACGTCGCCCGACGGAGCGCCTCCACCTCGGCGGGGTGGCGGATGGAGTCGATCACGTAGTGGCGATCGGGCACGAAGCGGGCCACGAGGCGCTCGGCGAGCACCGCCGGCCCGTGGCTGGCGCGGAGCTCGGTCCCGGTCTCGATCATGCGCTCGCGCGTCTCGACCTGGCCCCGCGAGGCGAGCTCGTCGCGGATCACGTCCGAGAGCGAGAGCGGGTAGAAACCGCGTGCCTGGAGGAACGAGACGACCTCGCCCTTCCCCGCTGCGTAGGGTCCCGCGAGCCCGAGAACGATCATGGCACTCCCCCGTGGCCCCTCTCTACTCCGGCGCGGGCACGTGGTCAAGCAGCTCGCGGAGACGGACGATCCGGGCGCAGTCTGCGTCGGGGTAGCCGTCGGTCGGGTCGACCAGACAAGGCACGAGACCACCGGCGCGCGCACCCACCACGTCGATCGAGTAGATGTCTCCGACGTAGACCGCCCGCGCCGCCTCGACACCGAGCCGCGCGAGGGCGCGCCGGAAGATCTCGGCGTCGGGCTTCTCGACACCCTCTTCGTGCGAATCGATCACGAACTCGACGTGCGTCGCGAGCCCCTTCCGCAGGAGCTTCTCCGCGTCGTCGAAGCGACCCAGGCCGCGGTAGGCTTCGCCGAATGCGAGGCACACCGCCGCGCGGACGCCCGGGTCGCTCTGCAGCTC
>CAYYUT010000002.1:0-25470 GCA_964474935.1 uncultured Spirochaetales bacterium | reverse complement strand
CCCGAGCGTCTCGAGGATCCGGCGCACCCGTCCGGCCGCGTTCGACACCACGGCGGTCCGCACGCCGCGCGCTCCGAGCGCCGCCAGGGTCTCGTGGGCCCCTTCCGTGGGCACCCTCCAGAGATTCTCGTCGGCGTGGGCCGACGCGATGGCCGCGACGAGGACCTGCCGCTCCCTCGGGTCGACCTCGGCCGCCTCGAGCAGCATCTCGAAGTAGGGCGGGATGCGCTCGGCGTCGGTGCCGGGGACGCGGCCGGCCCGCGCTGCGAACGCATCCAGGCGGCGGCGGGCCCGCGCTTCGCTGTGCGCCAGGCCGGCGGGGTCGAGCGCGATGCCCCGCTCCGCCGCGAGCCCGGCCATGTGGTCGTAGTCGAGACGAACCAGCGTGCCGCCGGCGTCGAACAGGATCGTGTCGAGGGGATCGGGGAGCAACGCCGCCTGGATAGCACCGCGGCCGGGCATCTGGCAGCCTCGCACGCGTGACGAGCACCCGACCGGCCCGAGCACCTCAAACTCGCGCGCCCGCCCCGTCCGTGGGCGCCTGCGCCGCGAGCGCCAGCCATCGCACCGCACTCGCGTCGTCTCGCGTCCGCGTGCGGCGATCGTGGAAGCCCGCGGCCTCGAGCCCCGCCTCGATCGCCGGCGCCTCGGATTCGAGCAGGCCCGAGAGCACCAGCCAGCCGCCCGGCGCGACCCGCGCGCACAGGGCCGCGAGGATGGGCTCCATCTCGCGACGCAGGAGATTGGCCACCACCAGGCCGGCACGGAACGCGGGATCGAGCGCCGAAAGCTCGCCCGCGAACAGGGCGACCCGTCCCCACAGCCCGTTGCGACGCACGTGGCCCCCGGCCTCGCGCGCAGCCACGGGGTCGAGATCGAAGCCGATCGCCCGGCCCGCGCCGAGGCCCACCGCAGCCATGGCGAGCACCCCGCTGCCGCTGCCGACGTCGAGCGCCGTGCCTTCGGGAAGTGATCCGGGCACCAATGCGTCCACCCACTCGAGCGCCAGGCGCGTCGATTCGTGTCCGCCCGTACCGAAGGCCTGGCGGGGTTCGATCTCGAGCACCAGCCGGCCCGACCTCGGTGTCACGCCGCCCGCGTCGGGGGTCACGCACAGCCTCGGTGAGACCTCGATCGCAGCGAGTCCCGCACGCCAGGCCGACGACCAGTCGATGTCCGGAACTGCCGCCGTCGGGCCCAGGTCGATGGCGCTCCCGAAGACGCGGTGCAGGGTCCGCACGATCGCCTCGGCGCGGTCGGCCGGGGCGTAGATCCGGATGCGCGTGCCCGCGAGGTCCAGGTCCGTCGACTCTTCGCACCCCGTCGCCCCGACGCCCATCGCCTCGACCACGACCCGCTCGGCTCGCTCGGCGTCGGGGACGCGCACATCGATCGATACGAAGCGTGTCATGCTCGTCGCTCTCCTGCTCGCCTCGATCCCGTCGTCCGGCTGCTACGTGGCACACGTCGCCAATGGCCAGTGGCGACTGCTGCGGGCCAGCCGGAGCGTCGAGCGGGTGATCGCCGACCCCGCCACCTCGCCCCAGGTCCGAGAGTCGCTGATGCTCGCCACCGAGGCACGCGAGTACGCCCGCAGCCTCGGGCTCGACGTATCCGACCAGTACACGCGCTACGCCGAATGGGAGGGCGATCGCGTCGTGACGACCGTCGTCGCGACCGAGGCCGGGTCGATTTCTCCCGCAGGGTTCGACTTCCCGATCGTCGGCCGCCTGCCCTACAAGGGCTTCTTCGATCCGGGTCTCGCCGAGGAGGAGGCGGCGCGACTCGAGGCGCGCGGCCTCGACACCTGCCTGCTCGCCGTCCCGGCCTACTCGACTCTCGGATGGTTCGCAGACCCCCTCACCACGCCGATGCTCCGCGGGGGTCCGGTCCGGTTGGTCGAGACCGTGATCCACGAGCTCGTCCATGCGACGGTCTTCGCCACCGACGCCGCGGACTTCAACGAGGGCCTCGCCACCTTCGTGGGCGAGCAGGGCATGCTCCGTTTCTTCGAGTCGCGAGGCAGCAGCCCGGAGCCGCTCGCGCGGGTGCGTCGACGGCTCGCCGACGATCGGAGGGTCGAGTCGGCCATGCTCGCGTTTCGCACCGAGGTCGCGGCGCTGTATGCCGAGAGCCCTCCCGGGGAAGAGCAACGTCGACGCCGCGCCGCGCTCGAGCGCGGCACCCGCGAGCGGCTCGCCGCCCTGCCCCTCGAGACCCGGGATCCCGCGGCCCTGAGCACGCGCCTGCGACTGAACGACGCCTGTCTGTCGATCAGCAGCACCTACACCGCCGATCTCGGCCGCTACGCCGACGTGCTCGAGACGCTCGACGGCGATCTCGGCGCCCTGATCGCCGCGGCGCGCGAGGCCGCCGCGACCGACGATCCGCGGACGCACCTGCTCGGCCCCGGGCGCGCTGCCGCGCGCGAGTGAGCGACGTCGTCGACGTGTCCCGCTACGTCTTCCTCGATCGCGACGGCACCCTGGTGCAGGACGCGGGCTATACGCACCGGGTGGACGACTACGTCCGGCTGCCTGGCGTCGTGGTAGGTCTATCGCGCCTCGCGGCCGCGGGCTTCCGCTTCGCGATCGTCACCAACCAGAGCGGCATCGGACGCGGCTACTACGACGAGTCGGCCTTCCACGCCTTCCAGCGTCATCTCGTGGCCGACCTCGGTGCCTGCGACATCCGAATCGACGCCACCTACTTCTGCCCCCACCGACCCGACCAGGGCTGTCCCTGCCGCAAGCCCGAGCCCGGCCTGATCCTCCAGGCCTGCCGGGAGCTCGACGCGGCACCCGCCGCCTCCTGGCTGATCGGCGACGCTCCGAGCGACGTCGAGGCTGCCCGGCGCGCCGGCCGCGGCGGCGCCGTCCGGGTCGGCGCGCTCGGCGACGTCCACGACCCGAGCGATCGGGTCGTGGACGATCTCGAGGCGGCGGCGGACTGGATCCTCGCGCGTCAGGGCGCCCCGTAGACGGGATGGGTCTGGGGAATCACGCGCACGTCGCGCAGCTGGCGCTCGGCGCGGCGCGCGAGCTCGAGCATCCGACGTGCCCCGGGTCGCTCGCGGACCCGACCGAAGGGGGTCACCGGCTGAAGCACGACACAGGTATCGCGATCGACGCGGGCGATCCGCTCGAAGGCCTCGTCGAGCTCCTCGTCACGGCTGTCACGCGTCACGACCAACTTCACGCTGCGATCGGAGGCGCGCTGCGCGATGCGGAGGAAGGCCTCGTGCACGTCGTGGAATCCGCCGGCGGCATCCCGTTCGCCTGCCCGCCGGACGTCGCTCGCGAGCTTCCAGTCCATCGACACGTGGTCGACGACGTCCACCACCCGCTCGAGGCGCTCGGGAGCGGCCCCGTGAGTCTCGAGGGCGATGCGGGGACCTGCCCCGCGGAGCCGCTCGGCCACCTCCCGAACGACGTCGGCCTGGAGGAGCGGCTCGCCTCCGGTGAGACTCACGAAGCGATGCGACCCGAGATCGAGGCGGTGGACCGCCGCCTCGAGGGCGTCGAGTGAGAGCGGGCTCTCGCGTTCCTCGTAGGTCTCGCTCCCGGGCTCGAGCTCGATGCGACAACGTCGGGCGGGCCGCCAGGTGTGCGGTGAATCGCACCAGCGACAACGCAGATCGCACTCCGCGAAGCGGATGAAGAGGGTCGTGGCACCCACGTGGGGACCTTCGCCCTGGACCGATGAGAAGATCTCGACGAGGTTCGCGTGCGACGTGGTCTCTCAGCCTTCCAGAATCGAACGGCCCATCGCGATCTCGCGCACCACCTCGTCGATCCTCGACGGATCCTCGCCGAGCCCCCGCACCCGGATGCGCGCCACGTGGTCGGCGTGGGACAGCGCATCGACGAACTCGAGCTTGCTCGCCAGGTGCTCGATCATCGCGTTCACCCCGATCGGACGCGGCGCGCCTTCGTCGTTCGCACCCAGCACGACCCGCTCGTCACCCTCGGCCCAGGCCAGGGAGAGGGTGGCCTGATAGCGCTCGCGCGCCATGCGACCCGCGAGATGGACGTCGAGGTCGGAAGCGATGGGCGCCAGGACCATCCCGAAGCCGCCGAATCGGATCAGGCGGAAATCGCGACTCCCGACGTAGGCGAGTTCCGGGGGCGCTTCCGGCGATTCGAGCTTGGCCGCCGCCGACGCGAGTTCGCTCGGCCGCCCGGTGAGGATCGGCTGGATCTCGTTGCGCCGGTCGCCGGGGCTCGCGATCAGCTCGCCGAGCCGATGCCACCAGAGCCGCCCCCAGCGCCGGTAGTCGTGCTCCGTGAAGCGCGCGGTCAGTAGATCGACCAGCTTGTCGGTGAAGCGGCTCCGACGGGAGCATCGCTCGACCACCATCGGGAGCGGGGTCCCGGCGTCGGCGTCGATGTGGAGGTGGTCGGCACCGATCGCGGCACGCAGCGACTCGACGTCCTCGGGCGGCCAGCGATGGCCGTCGTACCAGGAGAGCCGACCCCGGTAGAGAGAGCTCGCCTGGACGACGTCGCGGGCGGGCGACGGCGAGAACCCGATCACGAAGATCTCGCAGTCGTCGCGAAGATCGGTGGCCACGCTGCGGAAGAAGGTCATCAGATCGGACTGCGGGTAGATCCAGAAGCCGTCGAGCTGTCGCGCCTCGCGCGCGAGGAGCAGGCCGGCTCCCACAGCCCCCCGATCGGCGTGCGCCAGGATCGCCGCGCGCCGAGGCCGCTGCGGCCGCTCGGGCTCCTCGTGCTCGGGCTCGGGACCGCTCTTGGCGAGCCGGGCCCGCCGGCGGCGGCTCCGCTCCCCCTCGAGGCGCTCGATCTCCTGCGCGGCGTCGTCGTCCGTGCCGGCTGCTCCGTCGGCCGCCAGCGGTCGACCCGAACGAGCCGAGCGCTCGGTCGTCTCGGGCTCGGCTTCGTCGTCGTCGGAGCCCGCACCGGCCTCGTCGCCGCCCCGCCGCCGGCGGCGTCGTCGTCGGCGGCGGCGGCGCACCCCGCCACCCTCGCCGTCACCGAGCCCGAAATCGTCGTCGAGGTCGAACGACGAGAGCTCGGCGAAGCGCGGGGCACGATCGTCCTCGCTGACCTCGGTCGATCGTGTCTCGACGGGCTCCTCGGACGCCCCGTCGGCTTCGGCCGACGCGCCGCGACGTCCGCGGCGAGGGGCGCCGCGGCTCCGCCGCCGCCCCCCACGGCGTCGTCCGCCTTCCCGCTCCTCCGAGACCTCGCCCTCCTCGTCGCTGCGCACCCGACGGGTCGGCTCCTCCGGGTCGGACGCGGCCACCGCGTCACCAGGTTCGCCCGACGGGATCGCCTCGGACGGGTCCCCACCGGCAGCGGACGGCGCCGGCTCGGCCACCGCCGCACCCGCGCGGTTCGGCCCGACGCGAACCAGCTCGGCCCCGCGTCCGCGCGCCTCGCGCAGCTCGAAGCACTCGACGTCGATCGCGAGACGATCGAGGACACGCGCGGCCGGTGCGCCGAAGCTCTCACCCGCGAGCAGCAGACGCGGCGACGCCTGCCACTGGATCGGCGCTTCGGACGCCGGGAGGAGTTCGGGGAGCCTCTCGCGCACCGCGAGCCAGCCATCGAGCACCGAAGCCAGATCGGACAGCGTGAAGCCCTGGCGTGTCGCGCAGACCGCCGGACGACCGTCGCGCTGGAGCCCCACGAGATCGACCGCTTCCACCTCGCCCCCGGCGAGCGGCCATGCCCTCGTGGCGCGGAGCTCAGCCGTGGCGATGAAGGCATCGAGGCTGCGCGTGCGCAGGCCCTCCTCGCCCCGCGCCACCCGCGAATCGCGCAGGCGTTTGCGAACCTGACCCTCGATCTCGTCGAGGAGCTCGCTCAGCTCGTCGGCGCCGAGCTGGCGGGCTCGCGAGCCCACGCACTCGAGCCAGGCGCTGCCGGCATCGACGTAGAGGCGCGCCACGCGGCGGGCCATCACCACCAGCTCCAGGCCGAGATCGGCCATGCGCAGCACCCCGGCGTGCTTCGCGGCGAGACCTCCGAGCCCCTCCGCGGCTCGCTCGAAAAGGGCGCGGTGGACCGGCTGCACAAGCTGCGCGGCCAGCTCCTCGGCCGTGCGGGGACGCGGTGTCGGAAGGGCCGCCGGCCCGAGGGCGCGATGCCGCTCGTCGAGACCCCCGGCATGCACGGCCTGGATCTCGCAGGGGAGGCCTGCCACCAGGCCCAGGCGTTGCAGACTGCGGGGACTCCAGGCCGACCCGACTGCGAACCCGCCCGCCGCGAGCGTTCCCGGATCGGCGGCGGCGACGGCCGACGCGGCCGCCAGCCAGGCGTTTCCCCCGTCCGGCGAGAAACTCGCGAGGAGCCCCTCGCCCTCGGCGGTGGCACCCCGGCCCACGAGGGCGAAGGAGGCCGGGATCTCGAGATCCTCGACCGGCTCGAGGCTCTCGCAGGGGACCAGCCCGGCCTCACAGATGCGTGTCAGCCAGCCCGGGTCGATCGCCGTGGCCCGACTGTCTCCGCCGCGGCTGCGGCGCCCGAATCGTCGTCTCATGGATTCGTTTCCGATCTACTCGTCGCGTCGCGGGAGCGCCGGGGGTCAGGGCGCCTTCACCAACGGTGACGATTCTGAGGTTTCTTCGCGCGCCATGCGCGTCTCGAGCACGGGGCCGAGCACCCGTTCGATCAAGGCCTGGCCCAGCCGCTGTCGCGCCCCCGCGTCCGAACCCTCCATGTGGTCCGCCTCCGCGTGGTTCGCCGCGTCCCCCGTGTGGCCCGCCGCGTCGGCGGGATGCTCCAGCACAGGATCGGCCGTGGGCTCGGCCCCGGGTGAAGCCGTCGCCCGGGCTTCGCCTTCCAACTCCGAACCGGCACCCGGTGTGCCGCCCGCCGCGAAGCAGCGTGCGGCTGCGAGGCAGGCCCGGGCCTCGGCCTCTTCCCCCCGCCGCCAGAAGACATAGGCCGTTTCGGCGAACTTCGCCCCCGTCTGCGCGCAGAACGTCGGGTCGAAGGCCGCATCCGCCGTCTCGGCGACGATGCCGCGGATGCGATCGCCCTGGCTGGCGCCCGACACGATGATCGGGCTCGTGGCCGCCTCGTCGAGCTTCGCGACGGCCTGGCGCAGGAGGGCCTCGGGCGGCGGCCACGGACCGACCCGGCCCTCGCGGAGCATCTCGGTGACGAGCGTGATCGACCCCTCGGGCTCGCTCCCGAGCGCCTCCGCCACGTCCTCGCCGGGCGACAGCGCCCCTTCGGCCGGGGCCAGACGCGATCGCCATTCCTCGTAGGCGCGCGGCAGGCTCCGGTCGGGCGCCTGGGCCCGCGCCGCGCGCGCCACGATCGCGCAGGCCGCGTCGCGCGACACCGCCACACCCGCCCGATCCGTTCGGGCCGTGGCATCGCGCAGGAAGCGGCGGGCCTGGCCCCGGTTGGCCGAATACACCTCGCAATGGAGCACGCCCCGACTCTCGTCGCACACCAGCTCGAAGATGCGCGCACCCCCCTGCGGATTCGGCTCGACCACCACCACGGCGCGGCCGCCCGAGGGATCGAGCGGCGAGACGAAGGCGCCCGAGATGTCGTCCTCCACCCGCGGCAACGTGGCGACACGCTCCGGTGTCGGTGTCGCTGGGAGCGCATGGCCGCGGCTCCGGAGACGGTGTTGCAGCTTGCGGAGCACCTTGCGAGCTGTCTTCGGGAGGGAGGCATCCGGAATCGCCGCCACGGCCCGAGCTCCCTCCTCCCGCTCGAGCCACGCCGACCCGATCGACTCGGCCGCTCCCGGCTCGCTCGCCAGCAGCCAGACCATCAAGGCCGTGGCCTCCTCCTGCGAGAGCCGGTCGAGCACGCGGTCCGGGTCGCCGTTGGCCGGCCGGACCGAATCGGCCAACGCCGGCAGGGCCTGACAGGCCTGCTCGAGCGCGTCGGCGAGACTCACGGGCGCGACTCGCGCATCACCCAGTCGAGATAGGGGCTGCTTCCGCTGGCGACCGGGAGGGCGACCACCTCGGGCACGTCGTACGGATGGAGCGCCTCGACCCGCTCCGTCATGGCCGCGAGACGGTCGGACGCGGTCTTGATCACGAGCAGGACCTCGGGGTCGCGTTGCACGCTGCCCTCCCAGCGATAGATCGACTGCACGTTGGACACCAGGTTCACGCAGGCGGCCAGCCGCTCCTCGACCAGCGCCGTGGCCAGCCGATCGGCCACGCGGGTGTCCGGGGCCGTGACGAGGACCACACGAACCTGGCCATGCGCCTGGCTCCCGGCCGAGGCGTCGCTCACGCGGGGCGCCCCTCGCGGGTGGCCGCCCCCCGACACAGACGCGCATGCTCGGCCACGGCGAAACGATCTGTCATGCCCGCAATGTAGTCAGCGACGGCGCGCGCTTCACCTTCGTCCGGAAAACGCTTGATCACGTGGCCCGGCAGCTCGTCCGACCGCGCCCGGAACACCGCGAAGAGATCACCGAGCACGTGCTCGGCGGCGCGGCTCTTCGCCACGACGTCCGGATGGTCGTAGAGGTGCTCGAACAGGAACCTCTTGAGCTCGCGGAACGAGGCCCCGACCTCGTCCGAGAAGCCCACTAGGGGTTCGGCGTGGGCGCGCACGGCACCGAGATCGGCAGGCTGCCCCGCGTCGATGCGGGCCGCGCTCGCGCGGAGCAGATCCCCCACCAGCCGGTCGATCAGGGCGCGCACGGTCTGCGCCCGAACGACCCGGACACGGGCGTCCGGCATCCGGGCCCGCACCTCGCGGTGGGTCTCGTCCCAGAGCGGCGCGGCCTCGAGCTGCCGCTCCGCGAGGAGACCGGATCGCAGGCCGTCGTCGAGATCGTGGTTGGTGTAGGCGATCTCGTCGGCCCGGTCGGCCACCTGGGCCTCGAGCGACGGCTGTCGGCCGAGACGCGGCAGGGGGACCGGGTGCGCCCACCCCGCGCCGTGCTTGAGCAGTCCCTCGCGGGTGTCCGAGGTAAGGTTCAGGCCACGGAAGCTCGGGTAGCGCTCTTCGATCCAGTCCACGATGCGAAGCGTCTGGCGGTTGTGATCGAAGCCCCCATCGTCGACGAGCAGACGGTCGAGCACCCGCTCCCCGGCATGACCGAAAGGCGTGTGCCCGAGGTCATGCGCCAGCGAGATCGCCTCGGCGAGGTCTTCGTTGAGACGCAGCGCACGCGCCATCGAACGCGCGATCTGGCTGCCCTCGAGGGTGTGAGTGAGCCGATTCCGGAAGTGGTCGCCTTCGTGATGGACGAAGACCTGCGTCTTGTACTCGAGACGCCGGAATGCGCTCGAATGGAGCACCCGATCGCGGTCCCGTTGGAAGGCCGTGCGAAAGGCGTGCTCGGGCTCGGACACCATACGCTCGCCCGCCGCGTCGCTCTTCGCGGCCGCCGGGGCCAGTCGTTCCCGCTCCTCCTGCTCGTAGTCCTGACGGCTGCGGAGCCCGTTCAACGCGCACCGGCCTCTTCGAGCACGCGCTCGAGCTTCTCTCGTGAGGCCGAATCGATCTCGCCGAGGGGTTCGCCGCCCGGCGTCGCGAGCAGCATCCACCCCGCGAGCGCCGCGATGCCGAGCGCGGCCACGAACAGGATCCAGCGGGTGCGAGCGGTCACGGGGGTCCTCTCCGACGGGTGCGGACTTCGATCGCCACGCAAGATAGGATACGAACGCGATGAGCCTCAATCTCCCCGAACGCCTGCTGCTCGGCCCCGGGCCCTCGAACGCATCACCGCGCGTGCTCGAGGCGATGGCCCATCCCCTGATCGGTCATCTCGACCCGAGCTTCCTCGCGCTGGTGGAAGAGGTGAAGGAGGGCCTGCGGCGAATCTACGGCACCCGCAATCCATTGACGCTCCCGCTCTCGGCCACGGGGAGCGCCGGGATGGAGGCCTGCCTGTGCAATCTGCTCGAGCCCGGGGACGATGTCGTGGTCGGCGTCGCCGGCGTCTTCGGGGAACGCATGTGCGAAGTATCCCGCCGGATCGGCGCCCGGGTGACGCGCGTCGAGACCGAGCCGGGCACCGTGCTCGCCGACGACGCCATGGCGCACGAGATCGCGCGGGTGGCGCCGCGCGTCGTGGCCTTCGTGCATGCCGAGACGTCGACCGGCGTCTGGCAGCCGGTGGAAGGGATCGCGCGGGCCGCGCGCGAGGTGGGCGCGCTCGTGGTGCTCGATTGCGTGACGTCGCTCGCCGGGATCTCGGTCGAGCTCGACAGCTGGGGCGTCGACGCCGCCTACAGCGGAACCCAGAAATGCCTCTCCTGCCCGCCCGGTCTATCGCCGGTGAGCTTCAGCCCGGCGGCCGTCGAACGGGTCGCCGCGCGACGCACCCCGGTCCAGAGCTGGTACCTCGATACGACCCTGCTCGCGGGCTACTACGGGCAGGAGCGCGTGTATCACCATACGGCGCCCGTGTCCTCGATCTTCGCCCTCTCCGAGGGACTGCGGATCGTCGAGGAGGAGGGCATGGACGCGCGGCGGCGCCGTCACCGCGACGCCAGCGAGCAGCTGCTGCGCGGCCTCGAGCCGCTCGGATTCGCGCCGCTCGTGCCCGAGCCGCATCGACTCCCCCAGCTCAATGCCGTGCGTCTGCCCGCAGGGATCGACGAGGCGGGCGAAGCGGCACTCCGCCGGCGCCTGCTCGAACAGCACGGGATCGAGGTGGGCGGCGGGCTCGGCAAGCTGGCCGGTCGGATCTGGCGGATCGGACTGATGGGCGAGAATGCGCGCCCCGAGGTCGTCGCCCGTCTGCTCGAGGCCCTGGCGAGCGAGCTGTGAGTGCGGCGCAGCGCGCGGGCACCCGGTGGCTTGCGGTCTTCGCGATCCTGCTCGCGGCGCTCCCGGCGCGGGCGGCCGAGCCCGGGAGCGCCGGAACGAGCGAGTCGCCGCCCGCGGCGACGCCCCCGGTCTCCGCGCGTCCGCCCGGACCGATCGCGCCCGAGGCGGAGGACGCCTTCACCCCGGGCCCGAGCCTCGACGCCCGACTCGCCGAGATCCGGCGACGTGTCCAGGCCGCCCTCGAGTATCCGCGCCTGGCCCGGGCGCGCGAGATCGCGGGCGAGACCTGGGTCGAGTTCGAGATCGGTACGGGACGCGAAGCCCGCGCCATCCGCACGGTGCGTTCCTCGGGGAGCCGACTCCTCGATCGGGCCGCCGAGCGTGCGGTCGCGGCTGCGGGACCGCTCCCGCCGGTCTACGGGCGGCTCCAGGTTCCCGTGCGCTTCGACCTGGCCGATTGACGGCGGGCGGCGGCACACCCCGCGGCGACGCCGCCTCTCAGGGGAGCGGGGCCGAGTGGATCGCGCTCACCGCATCGAGGTCGAAGCCCTGGCTCTCGGGTCCCACCACGTCGGGCGGGAACTCGGCGGAGTCGATCCGGACGAAGCGGGCCGATGTCATCCCACAATCGGCGAGATCGAACGAATCGCCCCCCGCTCCCTCCATGACGACGTCGAAGATCTCGAGCCCGATGAAGTCTTCGGGCGACGTGAGGGTCGGAATCGATGGATGCGGTCGCGTCGGATCTTGGTCGCCCTGGGCCTGTACGGGCGTCACGCCGGCACAGCCCGGGAAGAAGGGCGGACTCCCGAAGGCGCACGGGAACTTGCACCAGTTGTCTCCATCCTCGCTCACGCTCACCTGTCCCGGCTCCGCGAAGACCCCGGTCACGTCGAAGAGGTCGAGCACGAAGAAGGCGTTCTCGAACACGGTGAAATCGACGCCGGGGCCGTCCACGATCCGGTTGTCGAGGAAGGCGAGCTCGATCCGTCCGAGCAGGATCTCCGAGGCCTTGACTCCGAGGGTCACGACGTCGTTGAGGGGGAACAGGAGGTCGCCCTTCGGCGGCCCGAGCACCACGTCCGGCAGGAACTCCTGACCGAATCCGGCACCCGAGCCCGGCATGAAGGAGACCACCCCGTCGGCGTAGGGGTCTCCCACGGCGTCGAACGAGACCTCGACCCGTGTGCGCGCCGTCTCGTTCAGCCAGACCTCGGCGCGGAGCGTGTTGGCCGCATCCCGCAGGAGCAGGCCCGGCGCCCAGAGATCCTCGGCGTGCGCCAGCACGCGGTCGTCCTGGGGCGGGTCCAGGGTGAAATGGGCGGTCACGTCGACCCCGTTGAGCTCGACCCGGAAGGTCTCGAGCTCGGCCGTCGTCACGATGTCGACCGCCACGTCGAGCGGCATCCAGGTGACCGCCGTGCCCTCGGCGGGAGAGAGCACCCGGAGGCTCGGCGCGTCGTCGCAGCCGGCCCCGATCGAGGAGATCGACCCCAGGAACAGCCACAGGAGAAGAAAAGCTCTGTGCGACAGTGACTTCGAATCAATCATCTCGAATCTCCTTGTGATGGGAGCAGAGCCGCCTCGAGCGACATCCAGGGTGTGAGGCGACCGTCCGGGAGCTGCTGGGCGACGCGCGCCGGCCGCTCCTCGACCCGCCGGGTCTCGAAGACCAGCTCGATCGCCCGGCCGGCCGAGTCGAGCCGGTCGCGGACCGGGACGCTCGCCACCGTGCGTCCCTCCGAATCGGCCAGCAGGACGGCGCCTCCGCGATGACGCGGCTGGAGCACGAGCCGGAGACCGTCCTCGTCCGTGGCACGCATCGACACGGCCGGTCCGAACAGCGCCGGAGGTGGCACCTCGAGCAACTCGCCCGGGGAGGGGTTGCGGGGCGTCAGGCCGGCGGCCACCGCCACCAGCTCCACCGCCTCCCCCGGGAGCATCAGCGCGGGGAACTCGACGAGTCCCGAGGGATCGCTCCGTCCGAGCGCCGTCGGCGCCAGGCGGTCGCCGACCACCCGCCACAGCCGCAGCGGGCGCGGCGCCCGTGGATCGATCCCCACCACCCGCACCGAGGCCTCACCGGTGCGGGGCGGCGCGATGGCCAGGCGGATCGGAGCCTCGCCGGCGACGGACGGATCGGACTCGGCAACCCCCGGCGGCTGGATGTCTTGCGACCTCTCCGCCTGCGCTCCTCCGGGCTCGGTCTCCGACGCGTGGGCGGCCGACGCAGTGGGCCGACGGTCGAGGCCCCGACCCGAGAGCCCGGCGCCGGACCGCGCGTGCGCGCCGCCCGCCTCGGAGTCGGCCGCACGGCGCTGCGCGGGGCGGGACCTCCCGTGGGCGTCGGGAGCCATCGCCCGGCTCCCGACGAGATCGCGGACGGCAAAGAGCACCGCCGCGATCCCGAGGGCCGCTAGACCGAGTCGACGCGTACGCCGCACAGCTGCGCCTCCGGAACTCCGACCAGGACGAAGACGTCCGGCCCCTGGTAGTCGACTCCGGGCGTGCCGGGCCGCACGGCCACCGACGCGAGCGCACGCGCGAGTCCGACCGACTGGGGCCCGACCGGGGCCACGAGATCGAGCTGGCCCAGCACCTGGAATCGGGACGTCCCATTCGGGACGGGAATGGGCGGACTGCCCGACACATCCACCCCCACGATCGTCAGGGTCCCGTCGCAGAAGTCGGTCACGAAGGCCCGGGTGCCCGCGTCGTTGAAGGCCACACCGACGGTGAAGCCGGCGCAGGTGGCCGGATCCGCGCCGCCCGGACGGGCGGGCACGACGAACGGGGTGTCGGCGTCGAAGATCCGGGCATCGAGATTCCCCACCCGCGCATCGCTCCCGTCGAGCACGAAGGGATCGGCGGGAGGGGCGCCGAGGCCGTCGAGCGCCTCGAGATCGATGGCGAAGACCTCGCGCGCGACGGCGCTCCCGGTGAGGGCCACGCGACCGGTGGGGTCGATCGCGAGCGGGTCGAAGGAGAGCGCGGCCAGACCGAGGGGGACGGTCGCGAGCAGCTCGCGCGTCGCGACGTCGATGACGTCGATCGCGGCCTCCGAGAGGGGAAGCCCCCCGGCCTCCGGCTCCGCCGTGGAAGGATCGTCGGAGACGAGGCCGAGCGCGCCCGTCACGGTGACCAGCACCAGGTCGCGGCCCATCGGTGTCCGGTAGGCCGTCGCCTCGGTCGGGTTGAAACCGCTCAACAAGACGACCGGCTGCGTCGCGTCGGGCGAGACGGTCGGCGGATCGAGTGTGAGGTCGAGGTCGTAGACCAGCACGGTCCCGGGCAGGAACTGGGGCGTGGCGGTGCCCTGCCCGCCCTGGAGATTCGAGGTGGGCACGAAGAGCCGGCTGTCCGACACAGCCGCGCCAGCGGTGAACGAGGTCTCGAAGCTCGGATCTCCGTTCCCCGCGCAGTCGTCCGGGACGAGGTCGCCGAGCGAATCGAGCGCTCCGAGGCCTGGCTCGACGCACGCCACCGTCGAGACGGCGGGCGCCTCGATGCGGGTCCCGGCAGGCAGGAACCGGAAGTCGACGGGCAGACCTGGCGGCACGCTGATCTCGAAGTCGGCCAGGCCCCCCGTCGCGTTCTCGACGAGCGTCACCGAGTCGCAGACGCTCGACGTGAGGAGCGAGAAATCGGGCGTGACCGCCGTAATTCCTCCCGGCACCGGACTGAGACTGACGCCACCCTGGGTGCAGGCGGCGAGCCCGATCGCGTTCGACAGATCGGGGACGCTCCCGACCACGATCGCCGGTGGGACCGGCTCGGGATCGATCGGCAGGACGCTCACGGGGGTGGTGTTCGCCGCCACCAGCCGATCGCCTGCGCCCGGCACGAAATCGAGACCGGGCGGGAAGAAGAGACCGACCGTCACGCACTCGCCGCCGGCCACCTCGATCACGGGCGGTGATCCACCCGAGCCCGAGCCCCCACCGCAGCTCGCGCCGAGCTGGGCCGAGACCAACGGCAGCAGGCCGAGGAGCCAGAGGCGCCGATCCATCAGAAGCGACCCTCCACGCCCACGTGGACGCTCCGCACGGAGCGCGGGAAGAACGCGGCGTCGCGGATGCTCCGGTCGCCGAGATCTCGTCCACGCACCGACACCACCAGGTCGCGCAACGGGAGCCAGTCCTCGACGCCGGGAAGCCGCGCCAGGTTCAGGAGCAGGCCCGCATCGAACACCACGCGATCGCTGACCCGCGTGCTCCCGGTGTCCGTGACGGGGATCTCGTCGGTGTAGTGCACCTCCCCGATCCAGCGCAGGAGACCCGAGGGCATCGCCAGCACCACCCGTCCCGACGCCTCGTTGGCCGCCCGCCCGGGCAGCGGTGCCCCGCTCGTGTCCTGCCGGGTGTCGAGATGGGTGAAGTTCCCGGACAGCTCGAGCCATTCGGTCAGGCCGAACGAGAGCGCGAGCTCGTAGCCCTGGATCGAGGCCGGCCCGGTGTTCTCGGCCCGCACGAGATTCGGGGCCACCAGCACGAACAGGATCGAATCGTCGATGTCCTGGTCGAAGTAGGCGCCGGTGAAGCGCACGTCGCGGAACGGGCCGAGGCGCGCGAAGGCGAGCTCGCCCCCCACGTCCCAACTCGTGGCCTCTTCGGGCGCGAGACCGGGGTTGCCGCGTTGGAAGCCCTTGTCGGGGAAGAAGAGCTCGTCGAAGTTCGGCACGCGGAACGATCGCTCGATGTTCGCCCGCACCCGCAGCCAGGGAAACGGAGCCGCGATCACCCCGAGACGCGGGAGCAGCTTCTGCTCGAAGTCCTCGGTGTCGTCGAAGCGCAGGGCGGGCACGATCCGGAGGCGCTCCGAGAAGAGCGCGACGTCGTCCTGGATCGACGCCCCGAAGGTGTAGCGGGTCTGGTCGACGAACTCGTCCGAATGAAGGGTGTCGCGCCGGAAGTCGAGCGCGACGCGCCCCCGGTGGCGCATCGAGAACATCTCGACGCCCTTCCGGACCACCATGCGCGCGCCGAGCGCGCCGTTCTCGTTCAGGCTGTCGATGGCCGGCGGGAAGTCGGGCGCGGGGTCACGGAAGCGGGTGCGCTCCCAACGGTGGTAGAGCGTGGCCTCGACGTCGAGCTCGAGCGGCGTGAGCGCGACCGCTTCGACGTCCAGGATCGCGAGATTCCGCCAGCGGCGCTCCTGGGCTTCGGTCTGCTGGCCCGCGGTCTCGCCCGAGGCCGAGTCGAGCCCGGGCTGTCCCCGGCTGACCCGGAAGAACGAATCCGAGAACGAGACGAAGACCTGTTCGCCGAAGGTCCGCCCGACACGCACGAGGGATGCGTGGCTCTCGGCGTTGTTGTTGATGCGCTCGACCGAGTCGGGGTCGAACCGGAGCGTGGCTCCGCCGAGGTCGATCACCGGCCGCTGGAACTCGAAGTCGCCCTCCGTCCGGAAGTAGGCGTACCCGGCCGAGTACTCCCACTCGCCGTGACGCGCGGCCCGCCAGCCCGATGCGCGGTAGGTCTCGAACGAGCCCCCTTCTCCGCCGATCCGGGTCTCGGGCTCGGCTCCAGGGCGGCGCGTGATCAGGTTGACGATGCCTCCGACGGCGTCGCTCCCGACCTCGACCGAGCCGGCGCCCCGCGAGATCTCGATCCGTTCGAGCAATCCGAGCGGTATGGTCGACAGGTCGACGGCGCCCGACTGGGCCGAGTTGAGACGCCCCCCATCGAGCAGCACCACGACCTGGCTCGGCGCCGAGCCGCGGATCGAAATCTCGGCCCGCTGACCCTCCCCTCCGAACTGACGCACCTGGATGCCGACCTCGCGCTCGAGCAGGTCGGGCAGGCTCGCCGCCCCGCCCGCACGCTCGTCGAGCTCGATCACCTCCGTGAACGACGACGGATCCTCGGGCCAGGTCTCCGGGCGCGGCGCCTCGACCTCGACCGGACCGATCCGGCGCACGATCGCCGCCGGATCTTCGCCCGAGGTGGAGCTCGTGGGCGGCGTATCCTCGGCACGCGCACCCCGCGCGGCGGCCAACGCCAGCCCCGCCAGGGCGCCGAGCGCCACGGCCGTGAGCCGAGCCGAGCCGTACGCCGGACCGCTCCGAGTCGCCTGAGCGAGCTCGCTCTGCACCTCACACCCTCCGGACCGCACGGTGCCCGCGTGCGGCGCGCCCGACGGGCCCGCAGTCCGTCGCGACGAGACACGCCGGGGGCCTGCTCTGTCCGGAGAGCCGAAAAATAGAGAGGAGGTTCGTGCGCGCAGCAGAGCGCCGCACACTCTCCCCTTCTCGGCCGCGGAGAAAGGCAGCGCCGTTGGAAGGCCGGTCTTCTGGCTCCCGGATTACCCGAGTGCGGAGCCTTCCCGACCCTGGAAGCCTCAACTCGACGAGTCGGGGTTCCTCGGATCAGTGGCCTGGTTCAGCACTCGTCCCCGGTCACAGCGACGGGCTCGCGCCGGATTCCCACCGGCTTCCCGCGATGCTCGCTCGACGGGCCGTCACGAAGAACTCCCGAAGGAACGAGCGTTGGCTCGTTCGGAGCCGGTCGCTCCCGACCGGATCCATCCGTGAGTCGTTCGTGTGGGTGGCTCGTGTGGCGGGCATCGCCTCCGGCACCTGCGCCGGAGGACACCTCCCAACCGTCATGTCCGATCTGGATGCGTTCTATCGCGCCCGGAGCGTCGGGTCAACCACGCAGCTCGCTCGCGAAGAGCTGCCTGGTCCGCTCCCAGGCGTCGGCTGCGCCCTTCGCATCGTACGAATCGCGCTGATCACAGAAGAAGCCGTGCTGGAGTCCGTCGTAGACGACCACCTCGTGTTCGATCTGATGCTCCTCGAGCTCGTTCCGGACCCGCTCGACCTGATCGGTCGGGATCATCGAATCTGCGCCTCCGAAGAAGCAGAGGATGCGGCCGCCGATCTTCGAGGTCCGACTCAGCGTCGAGACGCTGCCGCCGGGGCCCTCGTCGCCTGCGACCCCCCCGCCGTAGAAGCTGGCGCTCGCGGCGACGTCCGTCTCGCAGGCGGTCAGGTAGGTCATGTGTCCGCCGATGCAGAAGCCCATGGCACCGATGCGTTCGCCGATCACGTCGTCGCGGTGACGCAGGTAGCTGATCGTGTCGCGCGCATCGGCGACCATCTCGTCGGCTCGAAGCTGATTCATCAAGGCGATGCCCCGGTTCATGCCGTCGTCGTCGTAGCCGAGCTCGATGCCGGGACCGGTGCGATGGAAGTAGTCGGGCGCGATCGCCACGTGGCCTTCCCGCGCGACCCGCTCGGTGACATCGCGGATGTGCGAATTGATCCCGAAGATCTCCATGTACACGATCACCGCGGGCAGGCGCTTGTCCCCGGCCGGTCGGGCGAGGTAGCCGCCCATGCTGCCGCCGCTCTTGCGCGGGATGTCGATGCGTTCGGTCGCGAGTTCCATCTCCCCCATCTCCCCGTGTCCCTCGTCCCTGCTTCCTGTCCGGGCCGCGGGCCCGTGCCGAGAGGCGCGACTGTGCAGTCGCTCGGGGGCCACGTCAACCGCCGCGCACCTCGGCGAGGTACGCGGTGACGACCGAGCGCCAGAACCCGGCGTTCTCGATCTGGGGCTGGTGACCGGCGCCCGGCACCACCACTTGACGCGCGCCAGGAATCGCGCGCGCCAGCTCGTTGGCCGGCTCGAGGAAGTTCGTGTCCTCGGCGCCCACCATCACCAGGGTGGGGCAGCGGACGTCGCCCAGCCGATCGAGCCACGATGCGTGCTCGCAGAGCGCCAGCCCGAGCGGCTCGAAGCAGAAGGGATCCATCGCCGAGATGCGGCGCAGATGTCGCTTCCAGTAGCCCTCGCCGAGCTCGGCCTCCACGCGCCGATCCGAGGCGGCCCGCTCCGGGTCCTGCTCGAGTCGGGCCCTCAGGATCTTCTGAAACGCGACCATTCCCTTGCTGCGCGCGATGCCCCCGCCCAACGTGAAGAGCTGACGCGGAAACCAGCTCATGGCGCGGCCGGCCGTGTCCATCAGCACCAGCGACGCCACGCGCTCGGGATGCCCGAGCACGATCCGCTGGGCCACCAGACCACCCATCGAGTGCCCGAGCAGATCGAATCGCCCGACCCCGAGCCGGTCGAGCAGATCGACCATGTCGGCCGCGAGCGCGTCGAGCGTGTAGGACGCCGCATCGCCCGTGCGTTCCGAGTCTCCGTGGCCGCGCAGCGAGGGAGCGATCGTACGACCTCGTTCGGCGAGGGCGGGCAGCTGGAACTCGAAGTCCTTGCGGTGTCCGGTGAAGCCGTGGATCAGGACGAAGGGGCGATCGCCCTGCCCGGCCTCGTCGAAACAGATTTCCACGCCGTTCGCCTCGAGCCGGTGGGTGGCGACGTCCGTCACGACACGTCCCCCGCGTGCAGTCGGACCCCGTCACACGGCTCGCGGAGCGCCTCGAGCTCGCATGCCGCCAGGCGCTCGGCGCGGGCCGCGACCTCGCTCCGCGGGGCCACGGCGAGCGCCAGGTCCACGTAGAGATGCCGGTGCCGGGCTTCCGCCGCGAGCAGCCCGGTGAACAGGTCGCGGAGCGCAGGGTCGTCGGTGGCGTGCGCGAGCAGATGGAAGCGCTCGCAGCTGCGCGCCTCGATCCCGGCGCAACAGAGCAGCGTATCGACCAGGCGTCCGGGCTCGGCGCTGCGAACGGCCGCGAACAGACGCGCCGCATAGGGCGCCGGCTTCTGGGCTCGGAGCTCGAGACCACGGCTCCGCATCAGCGCCACCACCTGCTCGAAGTGCTCGAGCTCCTCGCGTGCCACCTGCGACAAGGGGATCAGCAGCGGCGACCGATCGGCGTACCGCGAGAACAACCCGATGGCCATTCCGGCCGCACGCTTCTCGCAATGGGCGTGGTCGAGGAGCAGCGCTTCGGGATCCCCGAGCGCCTGCCGGGCCCATTCCGGACCGGTGCGGCCAGTCAGCTTCCACATCGGCGATCCAGTCTATACTGCCGCCCCGCGCCGGCAATGCGCCGGCGCCATGGGCTGGACGCGGCGGTTGGCGCCCGGCCTCGGCTTCCGACTCTGGAGGGACGCTCACGATGCAATACCGACGGCTCGGCCGAAGCGGCCTGCGGGTGAGCGAGGTGGGCCTCGGCTCGTGGCTGACCTTCGGATCGAGCGTCGAAGCGCGCGAGACCGAGCGAATCGTACGGCAGGCCTTCTCGCTCGGGATCCGCTTCTTCGATACCGCCGACGAGTACGCGCGCGGCCGTTCGGAGGAAGTGCTCGGCGCCGCGCTGCGCGGCATTCCCCGACACCAGCTGGTGATCGCGAGCAAGGCCTTCTTCCCGATGTCCGAGGACCCGAACGATCGCGGGCTCTCCCGCAAGCACCTGTTCGAGAGCGTCCACGCGTCGCTTTTTATTTGATTCTGCGACTACCTAGATCTACACCAGTGCCATCGCCCCGACCCCGAGACCCCGCTCGACGAGACCGTGCGGGCCTACGAGGACCTGATCCGACAGGGGAAGGTCCTCTATTGGGGCGTCTCGGAATGGTCGGGCGCCCAGATCGAGGCGGCCTGTCGTCTGGCAGGCGAGCACGGGGCCTACGCCCCCGTCTCGAATCAGCCCCGCTATTCGATCCTGCGTCGCGATCTCGAGCGCGAGGTGATGCCGGGCTGTGAGCGGCTCGGGGTCGGACAGGTCGTCTCCAGCCCTCTCGGCCAGGGTGCCCTCACGGGCAAGTACGCCGGAGGGCAGCGACCCTCAGGCAGCCGCGCCACCGACCCCGAGCGCAACGTGTTCATGGACGACTACCTTCGGCCGGACGTGGTCGCGAAGGTCGAGGAGCTCCGGCCGCTGGCCGCGGAGGCCGGCTGTACCCTGGGCCAGCTGGCGCTCGCCTGGTGTCTGTCCCACGCGAACGTGTCCAGCACGATCGTCGGAGTGACGCGCGAGTCGCAGCTTCGGGAGAACGCGGGGGCTTCGGGAATCCAGCTGCCCCCGGACCTCCTGGCTCGAATCGACGCGCTCTTCCCCATCGAGGCCCGGTGAGCGCCAGCGCGGACACCGGATGGACAGGATCGACATGAGCCTCTCGTTCGAACTCTACTGGTCCTTTCGCAGCCCCTACTCCTATCTCGCGACGGGCCGCATTCTCGAGCTCGAGCGCCGCTACGACCTCGAGGTGACGCTGCGTCCGGTCTACCCGCTCGCCATCCGTGTGAGCGACTTCTTCGAACGGGTCCATCCGCTCTGGCCTCCCTACCTGCTCCGCGACACGAAGCGGGTCGCCGACCAGCTGGGGATCGGTTTCCGCTGGCCCCGCCCCGACCCCGTGGTGCAGACCCTCGTGAGTGGCAAGCTCGTGACCGCCCCCGAGCAGCCCCATATCCATCGTCTCACCCGACTCGGCATCGCGGCGGTCGAGCGCGGGCGGGGCCTGCCCTTCATCGACGAGGTCTCGAGGACCATCTGGAGCGGCGAGGTCGACGGATGGCACGAGGGGGACCATCTGGCCCGGGCGGCCGGGCGTGCCGGCCTGGACCTGGCGGAGCTCGACGCCGCGGTGCAGGAAGATCCCGCTCGGCACGAGGCCGCGATCGCGGAGAACCAGGAACGGCATGCGCGTGCCGGCCACTGGGGCGTCCCGACGATGGTGTTCGAGGGGGAGCCCTTCTTCGGGCAGGACCGCATCGACCTGCTCGTGTGGCGGATGAAGCAGAAGGGTCTTCGCGAGCGGAGCCGAGCTACGGGGCCACCACCGTGATGCGGATGCTCGCCACCTCGTTGCCGTACGGGTCGCCACGATAGGCTGCGATCGAGACCGGCAGCACATCGCCGACTTCGAACGGGGGCCGGTAGTTGAACGAGCTCCGATAGTCGAGGGCGTTGTCGGAGAGCCGGCGTCCGTCGGGCGCGACGAGCTCGTAGCGGATGTAGCCGATGGGCTCGTCCGACAGCCGCTCCATCGCGCCCATCCACTTCACCACCTTGCCGCCGATCACGACGGGCTCCCAGTCGGTGAAGCGGACGACGTGGGCCGCATCGCCGCCGACCTCGAAGCTCGGCAGATCGCCGTGGCAGGCTGCGCCGATCAGGAGCGCGCAGAGGGCGAGCGACCCGCTCCGGAGGCGACGGGTCCAGAGAGTGAGCTTCCCGCGGGGCATGGACCCTCATCGTCCCGATGCCTCGTCTGCTTGAAACCGGACACCGGGGGCCGCCGGAGCGCGGCCCGGTGGTCCCCACGGGGAATGTCTCGGAGGCCCTGAATCCGCTGCCCCACTCCGAGCGAACCATCGGGTCGACCGCCTCGAGGCGACGCGCCGAGCGGCCGATGGACGAAGAGAACGGGCCGTCGAGAACGGGCCGTCTGGGTGGGAGGCCGCTCGTCGGGATCTTCGATCTGCGGATCGAGCTCGCGCGGGTGCCCGGAGTCGGCGAAGTCGCCGACTCGAAACCGCCCACAGCTTCGGGAGACGCATGCAACGAGACACGTCGACGCAGTCGCACGACGCACCGCCCGGTTCGAAGATCGCGCGACGCGTCCGGGCCCGATCTCTGGTCCTGCTCGCTGCGCTGGCCACCGCACTCGTTCGCCCCGCCGGAGCGATGACGGCACCCCTCGAGATCGAGGGCGTCCGCTTCGACGCCGAGGCCGAGGCCTTCGGTACGACCCTCGGCCTGCAGGGCGTCGGACTGCTCCGCTACCGCTGGGTGATCAAGGCCTACGTGGGAGCCCTCTACCTCGCGCCCGGCACCGCCCCGACGCGGGTGCTCGACGACGTCCCGAAACGGCTCGAGCTCGAGTACTTCTACGGCATCGAAGGCGAGAAGTTCGGACGGGCGGCGGAGCAGCTGCTGCGCGAGAACCTCGATCGCGCGACCTTCGATTCGCTGCGCGAGCGACTCGACACGCTCCACGCGCTCTACGAAGACGTCGAGCCCGGCGAGCGCTATGCGATCAGCTATCAGCCGGGCCGCGGCCTCGCCCTCTCCAAGAACGGAGTCGTGAAGGGAACCATCGCGGGCGCCGATTTCGCCGAGGCCTACTTCTCGATCTGGCTCGGAGCCAACCCGGTGAGCGAGTCGTTCAAGAGCCAGCTCCTCGACCCGTCGCAGCGTCGCTGACCGGGCCCGCTCCATTGCCGAGGCAGGCGGCCCGGTAGTAGCGCCAGGTCTCGTCGAGCCAGGCGTTGGCCTGGGCGACGGCGGCGTCGCTGTCGAGCCCCTGGGTCGCGACCATCAGGAGCGTCAGGGGCCGCGTTCCGCCGAGGAGCTGCGACAGCGAGCTTCGGAGCTGGGCGAACAGCGGCCGTTGCACCGGCTCACCGCCGTACACGAACACGTAGGACAGCAGGTGCGGGACCCCTCCCGATCCGTCGTAGAGCCGGTGCACCGGGATCCGCTCGGAACCGGTCTCGAGCCAGTCGAGCGTCTGGATCTCGGTCTCGAAGTTCGGCAACAGGAACCGCGGAGGCCGGATGTAGAGTCTCACCGCGTCGAAGGAGCGCACCACGGTGAATCGGCGGGTCACGCCGAGCTCGGAGTCGGCGCCGTGGGTCCATTGGATCGTGGCGGAGTCGCTGGACGCACGCCGGTCCTCGAGGTCCTGCCAGGCGAGCGCAGAGCCGACCCCGGCCATGGCGGTGGGGTCGGCACAGGAGTCGTGACGCCCCGCCACGAGCAGCGCGTACAGGGTCGGCACCATCGCCAACCCGAGCACCGCCAGCGCGACCGGAGCATGGACACGCGAGACGCGGATCATGCGAAGGCTTCTCGGAGGGCCTCTCGGTCGGAGATCATGAACAGGAGCCCGAGGACGCCCCAGAAGGTGAAGACGCCCGAGGCTTCGTGGAGTGCGGTATCGAGCAGGTCGCCGCTCACGAAATGGGCCATCAGCACGAGGATCAGGACCCTCACGATGTTGCAGGCCATCGCCAGCGGCAGCACCGAGACGAGGATCAGACCGCGCCGCCACCAGGTCCCGCTGTAGCGCGCCAGGATGAGGGCGAGGGCGAGGGCCGCGTAGAGCGTCGCGAAGCCGCTGCAGGCATCGCCCACGAGAAAGGTGTTGTCGGGCAGGGAGAGAATCGTGTTGGTCCGCAGCACCGGGATCCCGAGCGCCCGGATCAAGGGCTCGACCCCGATGGCCGTGGCCTTCTTCAGGAAGAGATGGGTCGCCACCGCGTTCGGCAGGGGAACCATGAAGAAGCCCATGGCGAGCGGCGCCGCGAGCATCCGCGTGCGACGGGCACCGAGGAAGAGGAGCGAGAGGCCCGGGAGGGCCACCACCAGCGCCAGCGCCGACACGTACTGGGTTCGCATCGCCGAATCGAGGGTCACCAGAACGACGGAAGGGATCAGGAAGGCCAGCCCCCAGAGCGACGACTCCGCCTCGGTGCGCGTGTCGCGTCGGAGCGCCGAGCGCGCCATGAAGAACATCAGCACCGGGATGAAGATGCCGTGCGCGTTCTCCCAGACGTTGCTGACCCACTGGTCGAACATCCAGCCCATCGTGGGGAGGAACAGCGCCACGAACAGACCCAGCACGACGAACAGGAGCGCAGGCTTCTCGGGAAGCACCACGAGCGGCTCTGCCGCCTCGGCCCCGACGTCCTCCTCGGGACCCGGCCGCCGGAGGTACTCGCGGTATCCGAACACGGCACCGCCGAGGACGAGCCCGGCACCGATCGAGGCGAGGAGTCCGTTGGTCGAGAACGGTGTGAGCGCAAAGATGCCGCCGGCGAGGGCCGCAAAGCCCAGGTTCTTCCGCGTCGACGCCTGCACGCTCTTCACTCCTCCCAGGATTCGGAAAGCCTCGAACAGTACAGCAAAACCAAGGCCCCGGGTCGCGTCGGCGGCCCCTGGGTCGCCCCCCGTCCCGGCCTATCGGCCATCCGGCCCCCCACCTCGAGCGGCCGCCCCCCGGTCCGGCCGGAACCCCGGCGACACGGCCCGGGCGAGCGACGACGCGAGGGATTCCGCTTCCATGACGTGGCTCAGCTGGTAGGATCGATGCCGTCCGACCCCACCCCACTCCCCCGTGAGGAACGTCCCCGACGTGACCCGAATCGCCCCGGCGTTGCGCCCCGTCATCGGCTGGAACGAGTACGTGGACCTGCCCGACTGGGGCGTGTCCCATCTGCGCGCGAAGATCGATACCGGGGCACGCAGCTCGGCGCTCCACGTGGCGGACGTCGAACTCCGACCCCGGGGCCGCGTCCGCTTCGACATCGTGCTCGACACCCGCAAGCGACGACGGCGCAAGCGGGTCGAGGTGGCGGTGAGCCGGCGCGCCCGGGTCCGCTCGAGCACCGGCGAGTACTCGACCCGGATCTTCGTCTCCACTTCGCTGCGACTCGGACCGGTGGAACGGGAGGCCGAGATCAGCCTGGTCGACCGGGGCGACATGATCTTCCGCATGCTGATCGGGCGGACCGCGCTCGGCCACGACTTCCTGATCGACGCGGCGCGGAACCGGCTGCTCGGGCGCCCGCGTCGCAAGTCCCACGCTGCCAGGAAAGGACACACCCGATGAAGATCGCCCTGCTCTCCCGGGGCCCCGACCTCTACAGCACGCGACGGATCCGCGAGGCCTGTGAGAAGCGCGGACACGAGGTCGACGTGCTCAACGCCCTCTCCTTCACGATCCTCGTGGAGGAATCGCGCCCGCGCCTCCTGTACCGGAACGAGCCCCTCGGCTCCTACGATGCCGTCATCCAGCGGATCGGCGCCTCGATCACATTATTCGGCTGCGCCGTAGTGCGTCAGTTACTGCAGAAGGGCTGCTTATGACTGAAAAGC
>CAYYUT010000001.1:0-37172 GCA_964474935.1 uncultured Spirochaetales bacterium | reverse complement strand
CGGGACGACCAGCACGCTCCCGGCCTCGATGGTCGGGCCCTGCGCGCCGCCGACGAATCGGCCCACGAGCACCAGCACGACGATCACGACCAGGATGATCCAGACCCAACGCATCACGAGCACTCCACCTTCCTAGGCTATCATTTCGCCGCATGGCGAAGGACGTCTACGTGGCCGGGGTCGGTCTCACGAAGGTCGACCTCACCGGGAACATCTTCGAGAGCGTCTTCGACCTCTTCGCCCCCGCCTACGAACGCGCCCTCGAAGACTCGACGATCCGTGCCTTCGATGCCGTACAGATCGGCATCATGGACAGCGAGGAGTTCGAGAACCGGGCCAACATCGCCACCAAGGTGGTCGATCGGCTCGGTCTGACGGGCATCCCGGCCATCCGGAGCGAATCCGCCTCGTCCACCGGCGCCGCCGCATTCCACGAGGCCTGCTACAAGGTCGCCTCGGGTCAGTTCGAGAACGTCCTCGTCCTGTGTGGCGAACGGATGAAGACGGTCACCACCCAGGTGGCCACGAGCATCATGTCGAAGACCGTCGCTCCGGTCGAACGGCGCTTCGGCTTCACGATGCCGGCCCTGATCGCGCTCGTCACCCAGGCCTGGTTCCGGGAGCGCAAGATCCAGGGGAGGTCGCTCTCCGAGGTGCTCTCGCGGCTGATGCTCCGGGCCCACACGCTCGGCTCCCAGAATCCGCTGGCGGCCTTCCACGGCAAGCCCGATACGCTCGAGAGCTACTGGGACCCCCTCAAGAACTTCCCGGTGGCCACCCCGCTCACCCGCAAGGACTGCTCCCCGATCTGCGACGGTGCTGCGGCCGTCGTCCTGACCTCGAAGCCCCAGGGGATCCGGGTCGCCGGGCTCGGCTCGGCCACCGATACGTCGTCGATCCTCGATCGGGCCAGCCTCTCGACCCTCGACGCGACGCGGCGTGCGGGCGACATCGCCTACTGGCGGGCCGGCATCGGGCGCCCGGAGGTGGTGGCGGGCCTGGGCGCGGAGGCCCACGACGCCTTCAACAGCCTGCTGCCCGTGAACCTCGCCGACCTGCGGCTGGTCCGGCCCGAGCAGGCCATCGAGGCCCTGATCGGGCCGTCGCGCGGCGAGCCCGACGACCCCATCGCCAACGAGTGGACCGGGGTGAAGGGGCGCCTGCCCGTGAACCTGTCGGGCGGGCTGAAGGCGCGCGGTCATCCCGTGGGAGGCACGGGGCTCTTCCAGATCGCCGAGACCTATCTCCAGCTCACCGAGCGGTTCCCGAACCATCGCGCCCAGGTGCCCGATGCCAGGGTCGGGCTGGCGCACTCGATCGGGGGACCGGGGAACAACGTGTACGTGACCCTGCTCGAGGCCAACGACGGCCGGCGCAGGCGCGAAGAGGTGGCGCAGCCGCGTCTCCACTTCGAGTCGAAGCCCGGGGCGCACACGATCGACGAGGACGAGAACCTGCACGGCGCGGCGGCCGTCGTGGAGGCGGCCACGACCATCCACGTGACGGCGGGGGGCAGCCGCGGCCCGATCCATGTCGCGCTGGTGCGCATCGGAGGCCGACGGGCCTTCGCGAAGCTCGACCACGCGCCCGAGGAGGGCGAGGAGCCCGAACAGGTGCTCGCCGGGCAACGGGTGAAGCTGCTGCTCAAGGACGACGGCGACCACTACTTCCAGATCCCGCGCGGCCGCTCGGGACTCGCGCGTCTGGTCGACCGCGTCCGCCGACGCGTGGGAGGCGACGTCTAGCAGGCTCGAGCGCAGCGGATCAGAAGACGACGACGCCCCGGGCGTTCACTCCCGCCTTGAGGTCGGCGAAGGCGCGCGGCGCCGCGTCGATCGGGTAGGTCGTGGTGACGAGCTCGTCGAGCTTGAGCCGATTGCCGCGATAGGCGCCCAGCAGCCGCGGGAAGTCGCGCCGTGCGACACCCGATCCGAACCAGCTTCCGAGCAGCTGCTTCTCCTGGGCCACGACCATCATGGCCGGGATGTTGGCGAGGTCGGTGGGGGCGGGGACTCCGACGACCACGGCCTTGCCGCCCTTCCGAACCGAGGCGAAGGCCTCGACGATGACGTTCCCGAGACCGATGCACTCGAAGGCGTAGTCGGCGCCGCCGCCCGTGAGCTCGAGCACCTTCATGGGAGCCGGTCCGTCGTCGTTCGGGTTGATGCCGTGGGTGGCCCCGAATTGCTGCGCCATCTCGAGCTTCTTGTCGACCAGGTCGACCGCGATGATCTTCTCGGCGCCGGCAATGGCGCAGCCCTGGATCACGTTGAGACCGATCCCGCCGGCCCCGAAGACGACGCAGCTCGAGCCCACCTCGACCTTCGCCGTATTGATCGCGGCTCCCACCCCGGTGAGCACCCCGCACGAGACGAGCGCCACCTTGTCGAGCGGCAGGTCCGCGTCGATCTTGACGAGACTGTTGCGCCCGACCGTGGCGTACTCGGCCATGACCCCGCATCCCGAGAAGATGTTCAGGGGACTACCATCCGAGCCGGTGACGCGGGTGGTGCCGTCGGCCAGCGAGAAGAAGACCTTGCCGTGATCGTCGCAGAGCTGACCCTGGCCGCTGACGCAGAAGCGGCATTCGCCGCAGCAGGGGATGAAGCTCGTGAGCACGTGATCGCCCGGTGCGAGATCGGTGACGCCTTCGCCCACCTCTTCGACGATCCCGGCGCCCTCGTGGCCGAGCACGATCGGCGGGGGCAACGGGAGCTTGCCGCTGGCCGCCGCCGCGTCGCTGGCGCAGACGCCGCACGCGGCCACCTGGATCATCACCTCGCCGGGCCGGGGCGAGGCCACCTGGATCTCTTCGACGACGATGTCCTGGCCCGGCGTGCGGGCGAGGACGGCCTTGGCGGTCTTGGCCATGACGGACGGCCTCCTGGGTTCGAAGTGGCGAAGAACTGGCTCAGTCTACGTGATCGACTCGCGCGTCGACAGGGCCGTCCGTCGGCGTCCGTCGACGAGGAACCGATCGAGCACGGGCCCGCACCGGCCGGCCGTCCCTCGCCGACGACGCGCGTGATACGATGACGCAGATGCCGATCCGACCCTTCCGCCCCGAGGATGCGCCCGCTCTGGCCGCACTCTCACGGTCCTGTGCGAAGGCCGAGGCCGACTTCGTCCTCAACCCGCTCTGGGAGAGCGAGAGCGAGCTCGTGGCCGAGTTCGCACGGCACGGAATCGATCCCGAGTCGCATCTCCTGGTGGCCGAGCACGAGCGCGAGGGTCCGATCGGCCTCGTCGGCTTCGTGCGTCATCCGGACGAACGAATGGCCGGGCTGATGAGTCCGATCATCCATCGCGCCCATCGCGGCCACGGGCTCGGAGGCCAGCTCCTGCGCGCCGGACTCGAGTTGGGCGACCGGCTCGGGATCCAGCTCGTCACGGCCGCCATCGGCACCCGTAACCGGCTGGGCTACGCGCTGCTCACCGGGCTCGGCTTCCTTCCCGTGCGTCAACACTTCCTGATGCGCTGCGAGACCGCACCGGACTGGCGGAGTCCGTCGGGCCTCGACGTGACGGTCGAGGTGGCCAAGCCGGAAGACGCCGAGGGGATTCTCGCGATCTATCAGTCGGCAGGTTTTCCGCACCGCAGCGAGGATCGCATGCGGGAGCTGCTCGGTGGTCTGCGTCATTTCCACGCGGTGGCACGGCAGGGAGACGAGGTGGTGGGCTTCGCCGAGATCGAGACCCACTGGCCGCGCCGCGTGTGGGTGGCCTACGTGGGCGTGGCAACGGGCCTGCGCAACCGGGGGCTCGGGACGAGTCTGGTGGGCTGGTCGCTCCAGCGTCAGTTCGAAGGGGTCGCCGAGGATGCGCTGCTGCTCCTCTCTCCGGCCAACCGGACCGCCCTGCGCGCCTACGAGAAGGTCGGCTTCCGGCATCACCGGACGATCGACGTACTCGAACGCCAGGTGCGCTGAGGGTCTGGCTACGAGCCACCGGCCACCGCGAGCGCCTCGAGCTCGCGTGCGGCGCGTCCTGCGGGGTCGGTCGTCTCGGGCGCCTCGGCGGGATGCGGCGCCACGAGCTCGATCGTGGCGATCTCGCGCAGCGCCCCGAGTCGGATCGAGGGCCCGGCGACGCCGATCCCGCGATTCACGTACAGCACGGAGCGCCCGATCCGGTGCAGGCCGCGGTCGAAGCGGGTCACGAAGCGCGCCAGATTCCAGCGTCCGCTCGGTGAGGGAATCGCGAGCTGGCCGCCGTGCGTGTGTCCGGCCAGTACGAGCGGGAACCCGATCCGGGCCGCGTGGGGGAAGGCTTCGGGTCGGTGCACGAGCAGGAGTGTCGGAGCGTCGTCCGGAAGCTCGTGCGCGAGCGCGTCGAGGTCCTCCATGACCATGTTGGTGACGGTCCAGTCGCGGCCCGGATCGTCCACCCCGGCGATGAAGAGCGGCACGCCCGGAACCGGCACCACCTCGCCCCGCAGGAGCTTCAGATCGGGAGCGAGCCGGGCGAGTGCATCGACCACGAGCTCCTTGCCGGTGTAGACGTCGTGGTTGCCGAGCACGCCGTAGACACCCCGGCGGGCACGCAGCCCCCCGAGCCGACGCGCTCCGTCCTCCACGAAGCGGGGCTCGTAGTCGAAGATGTCGCCCGTCAGGACCACGAGATCGGCGTCGAGGGCGTTCACCGCGGCGACCAGTCGCTCGAGCCGAGGCCCTTCGAGCCCGTTCCCGATGTGGAGGTCCGAGAGCTGCACGATGCGCAGGCCGCGCGCCTCCGCGGCGAGGCCCTCGATCGGCACCGCCACATGCGTTCGCTCCACCCGCCACTGCCCTCCGGTGAAGCCCCACACGAACATCCCGACCAGGAGCCCGACCACCGCGGCGCTCCCGATCCGGAAGATCGTGTACGCGGCCTCGGGCCCCACCCCGACGAGCTGGAGCAGACCGGCGAGCGGGAAGAAGCCGAGCCAGGAGAACGAGATCACCAGCCCGACGAAGATCGTGACGACGCCCACGGCGAGATAGGCGCGGGCGAGGCGACGCACCAGACCGCGACCGCGCGCCGCGCGCCGGATGGCGGGAAAGGCGGCGAGCTGGAGCCCGACGAGCCCGGCTCCCAGTACGAGACCGAGCGCCAGACCGGGCCCCTCGCGGCCGGCGAAGACGACCACCACCCAGTGCCCGATCAGCACCTGGAAGAGCCCGAGCAGCACGACCACGATCGTGAACAGGTTCGCGAGGATCGATCGCCAGAGCGTGGTCCACGACATCGGGGCGGAGCTTAGCCCGAACGAACGCGGCGTCCGGGGAGAAGTCGGCGACGTCTCGGCGAAGGCGCGCGCGTGGCGTACGACGCGGGATCAGAAGCGATCGGACGGCCAGAAGGCGAGCGTCTCGGGTGGGAGCAGACGTTCGAGCCAGGCGCGCCCGGTCTCACCGGGACGCGGGGCGTCGCCGGTGACCCAAGCGAGCGCGTCGGGATCGGTGAGACGCCACATGCCCGTGCCGTCGTCGGCATGGCTCCACTCGACGCCCGCGCGGGCGAGCGCGGCTTCGAGCGCCCCGTCGAGGAACGGCGGCGCCGCGGCCCAGGCGCGCAGCTCGTGCGAAGTGCGGCCGGGGGGCAGGATCGGGTCGGGGTCGAGGGGCGCGAGGCACTCGGACAGGAGGGCCGCGAGGGCCTCGGCGGCCCGCGGCGTCTCGCGGCGGCCGAACTCGCTCACCACCTGGCAGCCCGAGAGCGCGATCGTCCGCCGGTACGCGATCACCTCTTCCCCGGCACGCGCCACGCGGAACTCCTCGCGCGGATTCCCGGCCACCCGGAGACTCGCCTCCCAGCCGGCGCGGTCCCGCACCAGCGTGCCGCGGCGCTCGCGCGAATACTCGGCGTGGATCGCGTCCACCTCGGCCAGATCGCGAACCGGGTCGAAGGCCTGGAGACTCACCTCGGCGGGCGGGGACGGGTCGGCGCTGGCGGCGGCCGGACGGAGCAGCGGGCGCCGGACGGGCCACGACCACCATCCGAGCGCCTCGTAGAACGGAACCGGGCCGGCGAAGAGCAGTCCGAGGGGCATCCCGCGTGCGGCCAGGTCGCGCTCGACACGGCGCATCAGGTCGCTGGCGATCCCGGCGCCCCGCTCGTCGGGGTGCGTGAAGACGCTCCCGATGCCCCCGATCGCCACGCGGGCGCCCTCGATGCGGATCGTGCGCGGAAAGATCTGGACGCACCCGACGAGGCGACCGGCGCGGCGCGCGACCCAGACGTCCTCGTCGCGGAAGCGGGGGTCGGTCTCGACGTAGCGGGCGAAGAAGTCCCGCGAACGCCAGGGGGCGTCGACGGGCCAGAGATCGAGGAGATCGAGCAGGCTCTCGCGCTCGGTGTGCGCGAGACGTCCGAACGAGAGGTCTGCCGCCGCCCGCGTGCCCACGGCGCGCGAATGTATACTCGCGCCATGTCCACCGCACGCCAGCTCTACAAGGAAGGCTTCGGCCACTACATCGAAGAACGCTACGACGACGCCGTTGCGAAGTACCGGGAGGCGGTCGCCGCCGATCCCGCGCTCGCGATCGCATGGAATGCGCTCGGGATGGCGCTCTCGCGCCTCGGCGACGTCGACGGGGCCATCGAGGCCGGAGAGAAGCTCGTCGCGCTCGATCCCGACGACCCGCTCGGGTACACGAACCTCTCGATCTACTACCAGCAGAAGGGAATGATCCCCGAGGCCGAGGACATGAAGGCCCGCGCCATGCAGGCCAACCTCCGGCAGCAGGGCAAGGGCTCGTGAGCGAGGTGCCGAAGTCGCACCAGCTCGCACCCGACGTGCATCGCTACATGCTCGAGCACGGCTCGCCGCCCGACGAGATCCAGCGCGCCCTGATCGAAGAGACCGAGGCGCTCGGGGGCATCTCGATCATGCAGATCGCCCCCGAGCAGGGCGCATTCATGACCCTGCTCGCGCGCGCCATCGGGGCGCGTCGAGCCATCGAGGTGGGAACCTTCACGGGCTACTCGGCGCTCTGCATCGCCCGCGGACTTCCCGACGACGGCCGGCTCCTGTGCTGCGACGTCTCGGACGAGTGGACCCAGGTGGCGCGGCGCTTCTGGAAGCGGGCCGGCGTCGACCCGAAGATCGAGCTCCGCCTCGGACCGGCGGCCGAGACCCTCGCCGCGCTGCCCCGGGCCGAGGCCTTCGATCTCGCCTTCATCGACGCCGACAAGTCGGGCTACCCGACCTACTACGAGGAGATCCTGGCGCGTCTGCGGCCGGGCGGCGTGATCCTGGTGGACAACGTGCTCTGGATGGGTCGGGTGGCCGACCCGAGCATCCAGGACGAGCAGACCGAGGCGATCCGGCGCTTCAACGCCGCCGTCGCCAGCGACGTGCGCGTCGACCGCGTGATGCTCCCGATCTCGGACGGGCTCACCCTCCTCCGCAAGCGCTAGTCGGGCCGCGAGATCCCCAGAGCGGGCCGAGGCCCGCTCGGAGGACCGGGCCCCGGGGTCAGCCGAAGAAGAGCCCGCAGTCGGGGCACTCCGGGGCCTCGTCGCCGGGAGCACCGAGGCCGGCACCGCAGGCCGGGCAGGCTTCGTCGGCCTCGTCGCCCGCGCTCGGACCGGGCCCGGGGTGCGCCGCCCCCTCGCCGGCCGGGCCACGCAGGTCGGCGAGATCCGGGATCTGCTCGTGCTCGAGGGCGGCGTCGATCTCTCGCGCCCGCGCGATGTCGGACGTGCGCACGTGCAACGCGCATGCGCCCGCCCGCCCCGGCGCCCGCTCGGGATCGATCAGCGCGGTCCAGCAGGGAATCCCGGCGTCCTCGAGCCTCTCGCCGAGCGCCTCGATCCAGGCCGGCCCCTCCGCGCGGAGCAGCACCAGATCGCCCGGCATCGGCCGCCCGGCGCCCCCGAGCCCCCGGTGGACCTCCGAGGCGAGCACGAGGTCGGCGCCGCAGTCGCTGCAGGCGAGTGCCGTGTGCACGAACTCGGCCCGACACTCGGGGCAGACCTTGGGCTCGAGCGACATGGCTCGGAGTCTAGGCGGATCCGATGCTCCGGAGCCATGGCGAACCCGCATCCCGGCCCTCGCTGGCGCCGCGACGAGTTTCTGGAACCATCGGGGGGCCTGGGGAAACCCAGAAGGAGCGCGGATGCAGGTCGGGGCGCAGAGCCGCGAAGATTGGGATCGGACGGACCGCGAGCTCCTCGCGCGGGTCGCCCGGGACGAGCTCGACGCCTTTCGGGACCTGTTCAAGCGCTACTACCCCCGCGTATACGCATTCGTGAGTCGGAGACTCGGCGGACTCGGCTCCGCAGAGGACACCACCGTGGAGATCTTCACCGAGATCTGGCGCAACGCGAGGAACTTCGAGGGACGCTCGCGACCCTCGACCTGGATCTACGGGATCGCCCACTACCGGGCGCTGGCCGCACGACGCGCGGCGGGCCGAGACAAGCGGGCCAAGGTGATCCCGGTGGATTTCGAGACCCTCTCGCGGAACGCCGATCCTACCGACGCGGCCGAGAATCTCGAGGCGCGCGAAGAGGTCCGACGCGTGCGCGAGGCCGTGAAGGGTCTTCCCGAGCGCTACCGAAGGGTGATCGAGATGGCGTTCTACGAGGGACTCGCATACAGCGAGATCGCCGATCGACTCGGTGTCCCCGAGGCGACCATCAAGACCCAGGTGGCGCGGGCCCGGACACGACTCCGGCGCGAGCTGGCACAGCGATCCACCCGAAGCGCGGCGGGCGACGGGCGCGTCGGTCGCCTGGGGGCACGACCGTGAGCGATACCTCGGAGGCGGGCTGTCCGCCCGAGGTGCTCGGCCTGGTTCCGTGGTACCCGGACGCCGGCCTCTCGGTCGAGGAGCGGCGCCGCGTCGAGTCGCATGCGGCCGAGTGTCCCGACTGCCGACGCGAGCTCGAGGCCATGGCCCGGGGCGACGCCGACGAGCCGATCGCGGTACCGGCCGACACCCTCTTCGAGCGCGTCCTGGCGGAGATCGAGGTGGAGGACGCGGAACGCTTCGCCGCCCGCCGCGAGCAGCCGCGGCCCCGGCGCGCGCTCGCCTGGCTCCGCGATCGCGAGCTCAACCTGCCCGGCTTCGGGGCGCCGGTGGCGCTCTCGCGCGGCCTCCCCGTGGCAGCATCCTTCTTGGGCCTCGCACTGTTCGCGGGTTGGCTCTTCAGCCAGCCCCCGGGCCCGGCCGATCTGGAGGGCCCGCTGGTGGGACGCGAGCGCCCCACGGTGAGCCTGGCCCCCGAGATCGACGTGGTCTTCCGCGACACCGCCACGGCCGCCGAGATCCAGACGGCGCTCGAGGCGGTGGGCGGCGAGGTGATCGCAGGGCCGACGGCGTTCGGGCGCTACCGCGTTCGGCTCGCGCCCGAGGCGGACGCGGCCGCCGCCGCGAAGGCGCTGGTGGGCGATGCCGAGATCGCCCGCTTCGCCGAGCCCGTCGGCGACTGATCAACGGGACCCGGCGCCGCGCCGCCAGCGCGCGGCGCATTCCGCCACGTGGCGCCCGTGGGCGCGCGCCGCCTCCAGGTGCCCGGCGGTCGGTCCCGGACGTCCCTCTCTCGGATGGGTCCAGGCCACCGGGCCCCAATGGCATCCCGCGTCGCGGAATCCGGCCAGCCGGTTGGGCATCGAGACCAGCAGCATGCCGTGCTCGGCCAGGCCGGCGAGGAGCGAGATCAGGGTGAGCTCGGCTCCGCCCCGGCCGCCGGTGCCGGCCGAGACGAAGGCCGCGCCGAGTTTGCCGGCGAGCGAGCCCGCCAGCCACTGGGCCGAGGTCTCCTCCAGGAAGCGCCGCATCGCCGCCTCGGGCCCGCCCATGTGGACCCCGCTCCCGAGGATCACGGCGTCGGCGTCGGCGAGATCCTCGGCGGTCGCCTCCTCGCAGCTCCGGAGCCCGACGTCGGCGCCGGCCTCGCGGACCCCCTCGACGACGGCTTCGGCCAGGCGTCGCGTGCGACCGCTCGCCGAAGCCACGACCACCAGCACCTGCATCGAAACTATCCGCCGGACCGCAGGCGCTCGACGAGCGCCGCGAAGTCGTCGGGATCGGGGCTCTCGGCCACGATCTCGTCGTGGGCGATGCGGGCGCTGTGGAGCATCTGGCGCCCTGCGCCCGTCGGGTCGGCGACCGACGGGGCGGCGTAGGTCCGGTCGCCGGCGACCGGGAAGCCCCGGTGCGCGAGGCTCGCGCGGATCTGGTGGAGGAAACCGGTCTCGAGGGACACCTCGAGCAGACAGGCCTCCCGGAAGCGCTCGAGCACCCGCCAGGCCAGTCGGCCCACGTGGCGCGAGCGTTCGACCACGGCCACCCGCGCAGGCTTGTGCTGCACCACCGCGAGAGGGAGCTCGACGCGTCCGGCCTCGTCGGGCTGGCCCAGCACCAGCGCGCGGTAGCGCTTCTCGACGCGGCGGTCGCGGAAGGCACTGCGGAGCCGCTCCCAGGTGCGCTGATCGAGCGCGAACAGGAGCGCGCCCGACGTCTCGACGTCGAGCCGGTGCACGACGCCGCTTCGCAGCCCACCCTCGCCCACCCCGTGCATCTCGGGATGGCGCGCGATGACGGCGCCCGCCACGCTGCCCCGCTCGTCGGGCTCGAAGGGGTGCACGGGCATCCCGGCGGGCTTGTCCACCACCAACCAGCCGGGTCCCTCGGCAAGGCGTTCGACGCGCAGGTCGGGCTCCGGCTCGATCGCGAACTGGCTCGGGTGGACGAAGGCCCGGACGCTCACCCGGGTGCCGGCCTCGAGCGTCCATCCCTTGGCGCGCTCGTCCACGCGGTCGTCTCCGAGCCGGACCTCGCCGCGCGCGAGCAGGCGACGCACCTGGGCCCGCGAGAGCGCGAGGCGCGAGGCGAGGAAGACGTCGAGACGGCCCCCGGCCTCGTCGGCGGCCACCACGAGGTGCTGCTCGCCCGCGCCCTGGCCGGGCTCCGCGATCTCGGCGGGTTCATCGGGCCCGGCGGCCTCGGCGATGTCCTGCTCGTGCTCCGACATGGGCGCCCAGACTGCTCGACCTGCCAGCGCCTGTCGACACCTCGCACGGTTCGGTCGCTCGCACCCGTCGGTCGCCCCACCGGAGCATCGCGACGAAGGGCGGTTCGTCCCACGGCCGGTCACCCACCGGCCCCATCCCCCACCCCGCAGCCTCCGAGAGCGCTACGGTGGGTCGGGGCGAGCCCCGGGGCGAGCGTCCGCCCGAACTCCCGCGCGAGGAACACCATGTCGAGAAGCGCCTCCCGAGGCGCCACCCGGGCGTCGAACAGCTCCGCCGAGCGCATCGAGATCATGGACACCACGCTGCGCGACGGTGAGCAGACACCCGACGTCGCCTACACGCCGGCCGAGAAGCTCCAGCTCGCACGCATGCTCCTCGAGGACGTCGGCGTCGACCGTATCGAAGTCGCGGGGACCCGTGTCTCCGAGGGGGAGCGCTCGGCCACGCGACGCATCACCACCTGGGCCCGCAAACGGAAGCTCCTCCAGCGGATCGAAGTGCTCGGCTACTGCGACCACAAGCTCTCGGTCGACTGGATCACGGGCGTCGGAGGCAAGGTGATCAACCTGCTCACGAAGGGCAGCGAGCACCACTGCCGACAGCAGCTCCGGCGTACTCCGGAGGCCCACCGGCGCGATGTGAGCCAGACCGTCCGCTACGCCCGAAGCAAGCGTCTCACGGTGAACGTGTATCTCGAGGACTGGTCGCAGGGCGTGCGTCATTCCTTCGACTACGTGTTCGCGCTGGTGAAGGAGCTCGAGTCGCTGCGCGTGAAGAGGATCTATCTGCCCGACACGCTCGGGGTGCTCAATCCAGGGGAGGTGGAACGCTTCGTCGGACTGATGACCGCGACCTGGCCCGAGATCCATTTCGAGTTCCACGCTCACAACGACTACGGACTCGCCACCGCGAATTGTCTGGCCGCCGTGGCGGCCGGCGCGCGCGGGATCCACACCAGCGTGAACGGCATGGGCGAGCGCAGCGGCAACGCCCGCCTCGCCGAGATCGTGGCGGCGGTGCACGACCAGACCCGGCACCGCACCGGGGTCGACGAGTCGCGCCTCGGCGCCATCTCGCGCATGGTCGAGACCTTCAGCGGCAAGGACGTCCCGGCCAATGCGCCCATCGTGGGACGCGACGCCTTCACCCAGACGGCCGGCATCCACGCCGACGGCGACGCCAAGGCGAACCTCTACGAGACCGAGCTCGCCCCGGACCGATTCGGCCGCCAGCGCCGTTATGCCCTCGGCAAGCTCTCGGGCAAGGCGTCGCTCGACCACAACCTGAAGCGCTTCGGGATCGAGCTGCGCGACGAGGAGCGCGAGCTCGTGTTGCGGCGCATCGTCGAGCTGGGCGACCGCAAGCACACGGTCACGCCCGAGGACCTTCCCTACATCATCGCCGACGTGTTGAAGGCGCCCGACGCGCATCGCATCCGGGTCGAGTACTACCGGGTCGAGGTCGCATCGGACGGGCTTCCGACGGCGGAGGTCCGACTCCGCGCAGGCAAGCGCACCGCCGCGGCCAAGGCGGGTGGCGATGGGGGCTACGACGCCTTCATGAACGCCTTGAAGAAGGCGGCGCGCAAGCTCCGCCTGACCGTTCCCCGCCTGGTCGACTTTCGCGTCCGGATCCCACCGGGCGGACGCACGGCCGCGATCGTGGAGACGGTCATCAGCTGGCAGTCGCCCCGTTCGGAGGGCGGGAGCTTCTCGACCCTCGGTGTCGACTCCGATCAGCTCGCGGCCGCCGTGATCGCCACCGAGAAGATGCTGAACGCCCTGGCGCCGCGCTCACGACGCAGGAATTGACACCGGGCCCCCGGTCTCAATACTCATGCGTCATGCGTCGCCACCTGCCGAAGCGCCGGGCGCGCCGGGCCTTCCGAAGCCCGGTCGCCGCGATCCTCGGCGTCGTCGCACTCGCCGCCACCGGCTGCCGGACGGTGCCCGAGAGCGACCCGCGCTTCCGCCCCACCGAGAACGTGCTCGAGATCGTCACGGTGCTCCGGCGCCACGTTCCGGACGACACCTACCGCTTCGAGCCTGCCCGCGACTTCTCGGGGCGCAACATCTACCGCGCCTCCCTGATCCGTCTCGAGAACCTCGAGCAGGTGCACGCCAACGTGCTCCGGGCCGGACACCTGGACGACGTGATCGCCTTCTCGAAGGCACGCTCCCTCGAACGTCTGCGCGCCTACGACCTGGCGGCCGAGCAGTATCGGGAGGCGGCGCGTCACGAAGGCCCGCTCGAGCTCGAAGCCCTGCAGAGCGCCGCGATCTGCGACGCACTCGAGGAGTCCACGCGGCTCGGCTACGACCCGTCGCACCGGGCCGATGCCGGCGAGGCGTCCGAAGCGCCCGTCGAACCCATCGGCCACGACGACGTGATCGTCGGCTACGACCAGCGCGTCGCCCTGCTCGAGGCGCTCCTCGACGAAGTCGAGGGGACGCATTTCGAGGCCATCGTGCGTGAGGAGATCGAGCGCGCCGACCTGGCTCGCTCGCGCTTCTTCGCGGCCCGCCGGCTGCTCGATCGGGACGGCAACGTGCGCGCCCTCGGCGAGACCCAGCGCGTCGTCGTCCGCCACCGCGAGAGCAAGAACGCCAACCGGAACCTGCTGATGCTCGCCGACCTGTACGCCGACATCGCTCGCGACTACGTCCTCAGCCATCCGCCCGAGGGCCTGCTCTTCGACCCGCCCGTCTTCCAGGACCTCGTCGACTCGGCGTCGCGCCTCTACCAGGCCGTCGCGAACCAGGACGGGTCGGCCGAGAAGCTCGCCGCCACGCGACGGCTCGAGGCGTTCCTGGCCTTCACCCTCAAGGTGGATCATGACCGCTTCACCCAGTAGGCGGGACGACCGGATCGGGCGGAGCGGACGGAAGGCGCGCCCCGGCGGGCGCCCCGAGCGGGCCCTCGTCGCGATCCTGCCGTTCGTCCTTGCGCTGGGACTCGCGGCCTGCGCGACGCCGAGCGTCCGCCCCAGCGACTCGCCCATCGAGCCGCTCCCGACCGTGGGCGCGATGATGCCGGACGACGAGGACCTGGCCGCGAGCGATCTGGCGGCGGCCGTGCTGGCCGACGATCGGGCCGGAGCGCTCGAGGCCCTGGACCGTATCGATCGCATCGAGGCGGAGCGCCCCCGCTCGGAGCAGGGGCTCGGCGCCTACGCGCGCAACGCGGTGCTCGCCACCCTCGACGACCCGGTCGCCTATCGCGAAGCCGTCGCCGAGCTGCTCGACCGGAGCCACCTCGATCCGGGGCTCCGCGCGCGGCTCGAGCAGGAGCGGGACGACGATCCGTTGCGCCTCGCCGACCGCCGCATCCGCGACTCGCTCGTCCGTCGCTTCGGGCGCATCTTCAATGCCTTCTCGGCGCCCGTCGGGAAGTCGCTCATGACCGGCACCCTCGCCTTCGCGGGTCTCGCCCGCGGTGCCCTCTCGGCCCTCCTCACCGAGATGGCGCGCGAGCCGATCGACACCACCGAGCGTCAGGCCCTGATCCACTGGAAGAGCTTCCTCGAGGCCCACCCCGACTCGGAGCGGGCGGGCGATCTGGTCGATCGGGTCGAGGACGCCCAGGGGCGCTGGTATCGCATGCAACGGGAGCGCTCGCTCAAGCTGGCCCGCCGGGCGCTCGAGCACGACAGCCCGCGCGTGGCGTATCTGATGACGGAGCGGGCGCTGCACTACGCGCCGGAGCATCCGACGGCCCTGCGGTTGCGCGAGCAGGCGCTCGGGGACATCGACCGCTGGCGAACCGACCGCGACGTCACACTCGAGGCGTCCAACCCGCGCTGGGGCACGGCGGCCGATCCCGAGAGCATTCGTCCGCTGCTGTTGGCGCTGCTCGCACGACCCGAGAACCTCGAGGCCGAGGCCGGGCGGCTGCTTCGGGCCGACCCGGACGGCCCGCTGGCCGACGAGGCGCGCTTCGCGCTCGCGACGGCCATGCACGAACGGGGCGCCGAAGCCGAGATGTGGCGCGAGCTCGAGGCCCTGGCCTCTGACGGGACGACCCCCGACCACAACATGGCCCGACATGCCCGCGCTCTCTACGAGAGCCCCGTCCACAACCCGTATCGGGTGTTCCGGAGCGAGCGATCCAAGGACTCGCGCGACCAGGCGCTCTGGATCCTGTTCGGTCCTTTCGCGGGAGGACCGCGCGACCGCGACCTGCCTCCCCCGCTCGAATGGATGATCGACGCACCGATGATGGCGCAGATGCTCATGTCGATGCCGAACCGTCTCGTCCGGTATCCGTGGCTCAAGCCGTGGCCCTTCGGACGCAAGCCTGCCGTGTTGGCGCGTCGCTATCTCGAACGCTTCGAGGACGGTGAGCATCGCGACGAGCTGGCCGGCTGGCTCGAGGACTACGAGCGGCGCCGAGGCAACTGGGTGGGGGCCCTCGAAGCCGCGCGCATGGTGTCCGACCGCAGCGAGACCGAGCTGGCCGAGCTGCGCGAGCGCGCGGCCAAGCAGAAGCTCGAAGCAGCGCAACGCGAGAAGCAGAGCGATCTGCGCCTGAGCCTGCTGCAGCGGGTGGCCCGCGACGACCCGGGTACCCCGGCTGGACACCGCGCGGGCCTGCTCGCACGCGAGCAGGCGCAGCACGCCACGCCGCAGGAGATCCGGTTGTCGCGGGGCTTCCTCGAGGACCATCCCCACATCGCCGGGCCCGACGGCCTGGGGCTCGCCCCCGAGCTCCTCGATGGCAAGGAGCGCAACGGCGAGCTCCACCCGAACGGGGTCACCCTGGTCGGCGCACGCACGCTCCGCTTCGACTACCTGGCGGCGAGCGGCAAGGCGGGCGATCCGCCCGAGACCGAGTATCGCCAGGTCTCTGCCGAGCGGCTCGCGCGTCTGGTCGCCCTGGTCGACGAGACGTCGCTGCGGCTCGCCACGCTCGACAGCGACTACGAGCACGAATCCGACGCCGATCGCGATCTCTACTTCGAGCGGGCGCGGCTCGGACTCTCCGACCGACCCGACCGGCGCCCCACGGCCCGTTCGAGCTACGCCTTCGAGGGCATGCGCGAGAAGTACGGCCTGGTGCGCAGCCGCGAATCGATCCTGCCCTTCGAGATCGTGGTCCAGGGCTCGCTCTACGACTTCGGCTTCGGCGTCTTCCCGCGCATCCGGATGCCCAAGCCGACGCCCGACGCCATCCTGTACCGCTAGCGCCCACGATCGCGAGGGGTCCGGCGGCCACCCGCGCCCCCACGGCAGCGGTGCAGAGCTTCGTCAGCCGATTCGAGCGCCTCTTCGGTCGACGGAGAGGTCGCCGACGGTGGCCTCGTCGAGGAGTTCGATCGGGTGCGCGACCCGGATCGGCGACCCGGCGCGGGCGAGCCCGGCGCGGAGCTGCATCATGCAGCCCGGGTTCCCGGTCGCGACGACGTCGGGCGCGGCCCGCACGATCGCCCGGATCTTCGGCTCGAGCACCGCGCGCGACATCTCGGGCTGCGTCAGGTTGTAGGTGCCGGCGGCGCCACAGCAGCCGCCCGGGTCGTCGTGCACGATCCGCTCGAGGCCGGGAATCGCGTCGAGCAGCCTCCGCGGTGCATCGCGCACGCCCTGTCCGTGAACGAGATGGCAGGGATCGTCGTAGGCGACCCGCAGTCCGAGCGGACGCATCGGCGCGCGCAGCCCCTCGGCCGCGAGCAGCTCGCTCACGTCGCGCACCCGCGCCGCGAAGGCCTCGGCCCGACCGGGGAGCCATTCGCCGGCGTCCCGCATGGCGGCGCCGCACCCCGCCGAGTTGCTCACGATGACCGAAGCCTCGTCGTCGTCGAACGCCTCGAGATTGCGCTCGAGCTGCTCGCGGGCCAATCCGGCGAGACCCGCGTGCGCCGAGAGAGCGCCGCAGCAGCCCTGCCCCGGAGGCACGCTCACCTCGAAGCCGTTCAGGGCGAGGACCCGCGCCGTCGCCGCGTTCACCCGTCCGAAGAGCTCGGGCATGATGCAGCCCTCGAGCAGCGCCACCCGGCCCCGGACCTCGCCGACCGCCGCGATACGGTCCGGAAGGCGTCGCCGTTCCGCGCGGCCGGGTGGGCGCCCGAGCAGATCGCGAGCCGAGCGCAGTCGTTCCGGCAGGAGCGGCCCGAGCCAGCGATCGAGACGCAGCCGGAGCCCCCAGACGACGAGGGTCACGACGGCTCGGAGGCGCGCCGGATGCGCCACGAGGGCGCGCAACGCGAAGCGCTCGATCCCGGGCACCACCCCGCGCCGGAGCCCGTGGTCGGCCACCGCTTCGCGGACGTCCTCGAGCATCGCACCGAAGCGCACACCCGATGGGCAAGCGGTCTCGCAGGCCCGGCAGCCGAGGCAGAGATGCATCTCGTCGGCGACCACTGCGCCGAGCGGGATGCGACCTTCGGCCGCGCCGCGCGCCAGATAGATCCGTCCACGCGGCGAGGACGTCTCGCGCCCGGTCTCGCGATAGGTCGGACAGACCGGAAGGCAGAGACCGCAATGGACGCAGTCGAGGCTCCGCTCGTAGGCCCGCTCGAGCGGAGAGCCGGACGCCGCGGGCGATGCGGGGTGGGTCTCCGGGCCGCGGGGCTCGGCTTCGGGTTCGGCCTCAGCCGAGCGAGGTGCTCCCATCACAGACGTCCCCAGAAGCGTCCCGGGTTGAGCACCCGACCCGGGTCGAACTGCTGCTTGAGCGACCGCGCGAGCACGAGACCCGGCGCCTCCGGCCCGAAGACATCGCGGGAAGGGCGAAGCGCGTGCGGAATCGCGTCGCAGAGCGCGTGGCCGCCGCCGACATCCGCTCCCTCGCGCGTCCAGCCGTCGAGCATCACCGCGGCATGCTCGGGCGCGGCGTCGAGCGGTCCGCGGAGCCAGGCGAGGCCGAGCGCCGGGTGCAGTGCGGTGCCGGCCGCGGCTGCGTCGGAGGGAAGCCTCTCGAGGACCGCGTCCAGCCATTCCATCATCGGCGCGGCGCGGCTCGCCCGAACGTCGAAGCGGACGCGCGCCTCGCCGGGCCTCACGGCCTCGGCCTGCCAGTCGCGGAGGGCATCGACCGCACCGGCCCCGAGCTCGCAGGTCGCGGCGCGGTCGGCCAGCCAGTCGCGGTCGTGGGCCACCGCCGCCGCGTCGCCCGCCAGCTCGACCAGGAGGATGGCCGAGCCGTCCGAGCCCTCGAGCAGACCCGACGCCCCGGCCAGGGCCCGGCGCGCCGGCGCCCCCGCGAGCACGGCCGCGACCCGCACCGACGTGCGACGCGACACCTCGAGCGCTTCGCCCGGGTCGGCGAGCCGAACGCCGAGCAGCGACGCGACGGCCGGCCTCGGACGCAGCCGAAGCCAGACCGCGGCGATCACCCCGAGCGTCCCGCAGGCCCCCGTGTGGAGCTTCGCGAGGTCGTAGCCGGTGACGTTCTTCACCACGCGCGCGCCGATCCGAGTGAGGCTCCCATCGGCGAGGGCCACGTCAAGCCCGAGCACCGCGTCGCGCGGACGGCCCAGGCCGGTCGCGCGCGGACCGACGCCGGCTGCGGCGAGCGTTCCGGCGAGGGTGCTCGCCGGGGTGGCGGGCTCGAGCGGAAGACACCAGCCCGCCTCGGCGGCGGCCTCGGCGAGCGTCGCGAGCGGCGTCCCGGCCCCCGCGCGCACGACGCCGTCCTCGCGGTCGAGCTCCTCGATCCCGGCGAGCGCCAGCGTCGACAGACACAGATCGGCGCGCTCGACCGGATTGCCCGCCGCGAGGCGACTGCCCCCGCCCACCACGAGGACCGCGCCGCCCCGTTCGGCGACGAGACCGAGACCGGCGGCCAGGACATCGGGGCGGTCGGGGGCGAAGGTGGCCTCGAGCTTCACGCCGTCGAGCTCGACCGGCGCATGCCGACGCAGGCCGGCCTCGGCTCCCGGCCACCTCGCGGCGAGCCCCTGCACGAGGGCATCGCACAGCGCCGAGGACTTCATTCGAAGGGCACCTCGTCGTAGCCTCGCGCCTTCGGGTTCGACTCGGCGCAGAAGCGGGTCGAGGGGAACACCTTCCCCGGGTTGCTCATCTCGTCGGGGTCGAAGGCGTGGCGCAGTCGCCGCATCGCCGCGAAGTCCGCCTCGCCGAAGAGCAGCGACATGAAGTCGCGCTTCTCGGTTCCGACCCCGTGCTCTCCCGTGATGACGCCTCCGAGCTCGACGCAGGTGCGCAGGATCTCGTCGCCCGCGGCCATCACGCGCGCGGTCTCGTCGGGGTCGCGTCGGTCGAACGAGATGTTCGGGTGCATGTTCCCGTCGCCCGCGTGGAACACGTTCGAGAGCCGGATCGCGTGGCGCTCGCCGATGGCGGTGATCCGATCGATGGCCTCGGGAAGCTTCGAGCGCGGAACCACGGCGTCGTGGACGTAGAGGTCGGGGGCCAGGCGTCCGAGCGCGCCGAAGGCACCCTTCCGGGCGCGCCAGAAACGCTGGCGCTCGTCGGCGTCGCGCGCGACGTCGACCCGGAAGGCCCCAGCCTCGCGCGCGTGCGTCGACACCGAGCGGAGTTGGGCCTCGACCGAAGGCGCCGGACCGTCGAGCTCGACGATCAGGACGGCGCCGGCGTCGGTGGGGAGCCCGGCCGCGTAGCGGCTCGCTTCGACCACTTCGACGGTGCGACGATCGACGATCTCCATGGCCGACGGCACGAGCCCGGCCCGAATGATCGTCCCGACCGCACGACAGGCCGAGACCACGTCGTCGAAGAGCGCGAGCAGCGTCTCGGTGCGTTCGGGAATCGGTACGAGCCGGACGGTGGCGGCCGTCACCACCCCGAGGGTCCCCTCGCTCCCGACCACGGCCCCGACCAGGTCGTAGCCCGGGCCGAACCCCGTGGGCGAACCGAGCTCGACGATGTGTCCGTCCGCGGTCACCAGCTCGAGGGCCAGCACGTGGTTGGTGGTGGTCCCGTACTTGAGCGTGTGGGGCCCGCCGGCGTTCTCGGCGATGTTCCCGCCGATCGTGCAGGCGGCCTGACTCGAGGGATCGGGGGCATAGAAGAGACCGAATGGGGCCACGGCCTTCGAGAGGTCGGCGTTCACCACCCCCGGCTCGACCCGAGCCGTGCGATCGACGGGGTCGACGTCCAGGATCCGGTTCATTCGCGAGCATTCGATCAGCACCGCGCCGTTGCAGGGAAGCGCGCCTCCCGAGAGCCCGGTGCCCGCACCCCGCGCCACGAAGCTTCGGCCGTGTCGGCGACAGGCGCGCACCACGTCGGCCACCTGCTCGCGACGGGTCGGGAACACGACGACCCCGGGCATCGTGGGATGCAGCGTGCTGCCGTCGCTCTCGAAGGGGAAGAGGGAGACCGGGTCGGAGAGACACGCATCGGCCCCGACGATCGCAACGAGCTCGTCCGCGAGCGCGGTGGCGGACGGCAGCGGGGAGGAAGGCGACATGGATCGATCAGCCGAGACCGAGACGCTCCAGATCGTCCTCGTCGAGCCCGAGGTAGTGGCCGATCTCGTGCTTCACGGTCACCTGGATCTGCTCGACCAGCTCGTCGGGCCCGCGGCACACCTTCTCGAGATTCTTCTTGAAGAGGATGACCCGGTCGATTCCGGGCTCGTCGGACGAGGTGGCCTGGGTCCGGGGCACTCCGATGAAGATGCCCAGGATCTGGGGCGAAACGTTCTCGCCGTCCATGAGATCGTCGGTCGGGAAGTCCTCGATCAGCACCGGCACGTGCTCGACGTACTCGCGGATCGAGCGCGGGAGGTTGTCGAGCGCCTCGGCCGCAGCCTTCTCGAAGACCGACTCGCTCACGCGGACCGGCGCCGGGTAGTGGTCGCCGTCGAGGGCGTCGGCCTTCTCGAAACACTCGGCCGACGGCTCGTCCTGCCCGAGCCGCTCGAGCACGAGGGCGAGGTGGTAGACCGCGTGCGCCGACTCGCCGTCCATGGCCACCGAGCGTTCGAGGCGGCGGCGCGCCTCCTCGAAGCGGCTCAGCTCGAACAGGATCTGGCCTTCGAAGGCGAGGTAGATGGGCTGGTCACCGGCCGACTTGATCGCGCGGCGCACCAGGAAGAGCGCGCCCTCGAGGTCGTCGACGTAGAAGCAGGCCTTCGACTTGAGGTAGTAGATCTCGGCCTCGAGCACGCGGTCGAGACGCGGCAGCTCACCCGCGCCCGAAAGCAGGCGATCGCAGAGCGAGACCGACTCTTCGTACTCACCGAGCTCTTCGATCAGGAGCTCGGCGCGGTTCAGGTGGGCGGTGGCGAACTTGGGATCGGCCAGCGTCGCGTGCTCGAACTCGTAGACCGCTTCGTCGACCTTGCCCTCGTCCCAGAGGATCTCGCCGCGCCCATTGTGAGCCTCGGCGCCGTTCGGGTGCGCCTTCAACGCTTCGTCGAGCCACGCCATCGCCTCTTCGGTGCGGCCACCGTGCGAGGCTTCCATGGCATGATCGAGGCAGTCCCAGTATCGATCCTTGTCTTTCATCGCTCTCGTGCGCTCGCCGGGCGGGACCCGATCGGACCCGGCGGAGGATAGCAGACCCGACCCTCCGAGTGGGCCTCGATCGAGCCCGGCGACGGATTCTCAAGTACCCGATAAATATGGGATTTTTCCACTTCCCCAACGGCACCCGCGGGGCTCGGCGGAGCCTGCGCAGGCGGCCTCCGGAAGCCTCCGAAAAGGCGTTCGTTTGGGGCGGACAGGGCTACTCTCGGGCGGTGGAGCTGGCCCGTCTCGACGACGTCGACTGGCAACGCTGGAAGCCGGCGGAGCGGGCGACCCTCTGCTTCGTGGTGACGTCCGGCCGCATCCTGCTGATCCGCAAGAAGCGCGGGCTCGGGGCTGGCAAGATCAACGGCCCGGGGGGCAAGCTCGCTCGCGGCGAGAGCCCCGAGGCCTGCGCCGTGCGCGAGGTCGAAGAGGAGCTCGGCGTCACGCCGACCGGACTGAGTCACCGCGGCGAGCTCCGCTTCCAGTTCACCGACGGGCTCGCGATCCTGTGTCATGTCTTTCACGCGACGGGATTTCGGGGCGAGCCCGTGGAGACCCCGGAAGCGGCGCCCCTCTGGACCCCCCTCGCCCGGATCCCGTTCGACGAGATGTGGGCCGACGATCGGCTCTGGCTGCCCCGCATGCTGGCTGGGGAGCGCTTCTCGGGATGGGGCCTCTTCCGGGGCGACGAGATGCTCGACTGGCAGCTCGAGGTCGAGACGAGCCGCCAGGCGCCCTCCCCAGATCTCCCTCTGCCGTCGGACGCGTCGACCGACCGCTGACGCGTTCCGTCCGCGGTGCGGCGACCGGCTCCGCTTCCCCGACACCCGAAACGAGATCGCCGGAGGGACCCGTGGATCCCTCCGGCGATCATGGCCGATCGGCGTGTGTCGCGGGCCGCCCTAGCGGCTCGGCACCAGCTCCACTCGCCGGTTCTGGGCACGACCCTCGCTGGTCGAGTTGGTGGCAATCGGCTGCGATTCGCCGAAGCCACGCGTCGTCAGACGCCGCGAGCTGATGCCCTTGTTCACGAAGTAGCCCTGGACGGCCCCGGCGCGCCGCTCCGAGAGACCCTGGTTGTAGGCATCGGTGCCGATCGCGTCGGTGTGGCCCTGGATCTGGACCCGGACGCCGGTGCACTGCTTCAGCCGGTCGACCGCCACGTCCAGGATCACCGCGCTCGAAGGAGTGATCTCGGACTTGTCGAACGCGAAGTTCACACCGCGCAGTCGGACCACGTCGTCGCAGGGATCGGCCGTCGAGAGCTGCGGCTTGGGCGGCGGCGGCGGCGCTTCGCCCACGAAGACCTCGCGAACAAAGTTCTGGAGCGAGCCGGCGCTCGCCACCGACGAGGCCGAGCGGACGTTGCCGCAGTTGGTGAGGGCGATCAGGCTCTCGAAGAAGGCCCTGCCCGCCGGATCGTCGCCGGTCTGGACTCCGTAGAAACAGATCTGGTCGGGGTAGCTGTCGACCAGCTTGCGCGCCGAGGCACGCGAGAAGTAGGTCGTGTCGGGAAGACCGTCCGAGAACATCACCACGGCGGCCTGGCCGCTCTTGCCTCGGAGCTCGGCGGCGATCTCCTCGAACACCCGTCGGTAGGGGGTCTCCCCACCGCGGCCCTCGACCGATCCCATGATCTGGGTTCCCTGCGAACGACTCGCGAGGGTGCTCCGGTTGAAGGTGGCGAGCGGTGCCGTCGCACGCTCGCTGCCTCCGAAGCCGATGAAGCCGGCGTTGTACGAGCCACCGCGCTTGGCGCGCACGTCGGATCGTGGCATCGCCGCAACGAAGCTCTGCGCGAGCTGCTTCGCCTCGGGGAACGTCTCGTTCTCGTACATCGTGCCCGAGGCGTCGAGGACCACCATCACCTGGTCGGTGACGCGCCACTCTCCCGAACGCATTTGAATCGGTGAAACGGAAAGCGGGGACCTGCTGGGCAGCGGCTTGCCGGCGCAGGCCAGGGCCATCACGGAAAGACCCGCGGCGGCGACGGCGAGAATGCGGTGGCTCATGCTCGAAAATCCTCCTCCGGTGCAGAGCAGGGTCGGATTCTTCCACGCCTCGCGCACGGTGCCAACGCGTAGCGGCATGTTTTTTCGGCTCGTGTGCGCAAGCTGGGGGCATGCGAACCGGACGAAGGGAAAAAGACACACCCCCAGGTGCGCCTGCCGCGACTCGGCCGGACCACCCCGAAGCCCGGCCGCGGCGTCGACCCCGGAGGGCCTCTCGTGAACCACCGGCTGGCATCGACCCGCGGGCCCTGCGCGGCGATGCGGCGCCGCCTCGCCCGCGCGGCCGGCCTCTCGGCGGGCGTGGTCACCCCCTGGGCGCGGGCCGTTCGGCCGCTGGCTCGCCCGCGTTGGCCAGGGGCCGCCGCGCCATCAGGCTCCGATACGCCTGCTCGTAGCGCGCAGCGACCTGGGGCCAGGCCCGTGCCGCGCTCGCCTGGTGGGCCGCCCGGGCCAGCGCGACACGCTCTGCCGGCCCGGCCATGAGTGCCCCGAGGGCACCCGCGAGGCCCTCGGGGTCGTCGGGCTCGACGAGCCGCCCGATACGCCCGCCCTCGCAGAGCTCGGGGATGCCACCCACCGTCGTCGCGACGCTCGCCACCCCAGAAGCGTGGAACTCGAGCAGACTGCCCGGGCAGTTGTCGGCCCGCGAGGGCACCACGCCGATGGCCGCGCGGGCGAGCAGCTCGCGCTTCGCCGGGCCCCAGCGCTCGCCGGCCAGGCGGATGCCATCGGTGTGGCGTGCGCGTCGCACGAGCGCCTCGAGGGCCCCGCGCTCGCGTCCACCCCCGACCAGCTCGAGCCGCCAGCCGGGGTGATCGCCGGCGACCCGGTCGAAGGCCCGAACGAGCACGTCGATGCCCTTGCTCTCGACCAGACGACCGATCGCGACGACCAGCGGCGCGCGTCCCTCGAACTCCACCCGGCCAGGGACCTCCACCCCGTTCTCGATCGCCAGCGTCCGTTCGGGGGGCGCCCCGGCCGCGATCGCCTGCCGCGCCGACCAGACCGATGGCGCGATCACGCCGTCGGCGTGCCGCAGCGGCGCGCGCGAGAAGCGTCGGGTGTAGTCGGCGCGGTTGCCGGTGTGGGGCGTCACGACGACCCGGGGAGCCCCGAGCCAGCGTCGCAGCACCAGGAGCGGGAGGATCACGCTCCCGTGCGGCAGGGCCGAGTGGAAGTGGACCAGGTCGGGTGCGAGACGGCGGACGGTGCGGAGCACGGGACCGATCTGGGCTTCCTTGCGCCGACGGGGGGGCCAGGCGTGGGTCTCGACGCCCTCCACCGGCTCGACGCGACCCGTCGGGCTGTTGCCCGCCACGTGGACCTCGTGTCCGCGGCGCGCGAGCTCGCGACACACCGGCTCGACCACGCGCCCCACACCGCCACCCCAGCCTTCGTCGAGCTTCGAGAGGATCCAGAGGATGCGGAGCGGTCCGGCCCCACGTCGGTTCGGGGCGGGGGTCACCGCGCGCCGTGCCCGTCGGCCCGCGAGGCAGTCGCCACGAACGCCCCGAGGGCCGCCAGGGCGCAGCAGAGCCCCATCGGGAGGGGAAGACTCAGCGGAGCCGTCCAGGGTGCTGCGAACCACTCCCAGCCGAATACGCGATGCGTGGTCCACAGCGAGGTGCCGACGCCCATCGCGGCCAGCGCCGCCCGTTCGCCACCCCGTCGCCAGTAGAGGCCCGTGGCGAGCGGCACCAGGAGCGAGACGAGGCCGAACTCGTAGGTCGACTCGAGCAAGGAGTAGGCGTCCTCGCCGAGATAGGCGACCGCGACGCTCGTCGCGGCCACCCCGAGCACGGCCCACTGGTTGCGGGCCAGCGTGGCGCCGCCCGAGCGCGAGAAGCGGGCGAGCACGTTCTGGGCGAGCACACTCGACGGGGCCAGGATGGCGCTGTCGATGGTGGAGAGCACCGCCGACGAGAGCGTCAGCACGAAGAGCACGGCCAGGGCCGGCGACAGCAGGAGCTCGGCCAGGATGGGCAGGATCGGACCGTCGCGTCCGGGCGCGAGCAGGTTCCCGGCGAGACCGAGCACGACCGGGATGCTCCCGAAGAGCAGGTAGGCGCCGCCCCCGACGAAGCAGGCGAGCTGTGCGGTGCGGGCGCTGCGGGCCGAGAAGACCCGCTGCATCAGATCCTGTCCGGGAAGGTTCCCGAGAGCCCCGGCAGCGAAGAGACTGAGCCAGGCGACGAGGGCGGCGAGGTCGCCGGTGGGCACGATCTCGAGCATGGCGGACGGCGAATCGTTCGCGATCCGCGCGAGCCCGCCCGCGGCGCCCGCGCCGCCGAGGCTGGCGAGGGCCGTCACGAGGAGCGCGCCGAGCCCTGCGACCACCAGGGTGGCCTGGATCGCGTCGGTGGCCGTCACCGACCACATGCCGCCGAGGAGCGTGTATCCGGTGCCGACCGTCGCGACGAGCGCGATGCCAAGGCGCGGGTCGATCCCGAAGAAGAGCTCGAGCATCGAGGCCAGCGCCACGAACTGGGCCGCGATCCAGCCCAGGTACCCCGGCACCATCAGGAGACCGCCGACCAGCTCGGCGCGGGGTCCGAAGCGGAGCCGGAAGAAATCGATCACCGTGAGGAGCTCGAGCTGCCACAGGCGTCGGGCGAAGAAGACGCCGGCGAGCAACAGACAGCAGCCGGCCCCGAGCGGGTCGAGGGCCGCCGCGGCGACTCCCTCGGTTCGCACCTCGTTCGAGGCGGCGAGCATCGTCCCGGCGCCGAACCAGGTGGCGAAGAGCGTGGCCGAGGCGAGCGGGACGCCGAGCCGCCGGCCGGCGACCAGGTAGTCGCGGGTGTCGTGGATCCGGCGTCGCGCCCAGAGCGCCACACCGAACAACGCGAGCACGTAGACCACGAGCACCCCGGCGAGGAGCAGTCGGTTCATCGCGCGTAGCCATGTCGCGCGAGGCCCTGTCGCGGGTGGCCCCGTCGCGGGTGGCCCCGTCGCGCGAGGCCATGTCGCGCGAGGCCCCGTCGCGGGTGGCCCTGGTGGCATCCGGCGCCCATCGGGGCCGAGCTTACGGGTTGCCCCGATTCCGGTCCGCAGTATAATGATTTGGTCAATTGATCAAAACCCGAGCGCCGCCCCGCGCTGGCCGTGCGCCGACCTGGAGAACCCATGAAGCTCGCCACCTTCACCGAGTCCGGCCGCACCCGCGTGGGCGTGGTCTCGGGCGACCGCATCGCAGACGTCGGAGCGAGCGCCCCCGAGCTGCCGAGCGAGATGTCGACGCTCCTCGCTGGAGACCCCGAACACCTCGCCGCCGCCGAGCGTGCCGCCGAACGGGCTCCGAGCTTCGGGCTGGCCGAGGTGACGCTCGAGGCCCCGGTGCTGCGCCCGCCCAAGATCCTCGCCGTCGGCCTGAACTACGCCGATCACGTGGCCGAGTCGGGCCTCGAGACCCCCGCGCTGCCCCTGATCTTCAACAAGCAGTCGACCTCGGCGCACGGGCCGCACGCCCCGTTTCATCTGCCGCGTGCCTCGGCCGTCCTCGACTACGAAGGCGAGCTCGGCGTCGTGGTGAGCCGGCGATGTCGCCACGTGCCGAAGGAGCGCGCCGCCGAGGTCATCGCGGGCTACACGGTGGTGAACGACGTGAGCGTCCGCGACTGGCAGCTGCGCACCCCGACCTGGACGATGGGCAAGTCGTTCGACACCCACTGCCCGTTCGGACCCTGGATCGCGACCGCCGACGAGGTGGACGATCCCCATGCGCTCGCGCTCGAGACGTGGGTGAACGGCGAGCTCCGCCAGTCGTCGAATACGAAGAACCTGATCTTCGATGTCTTCACCCTGATCGAACACCTCTCGACGGCCTTCACGCTCGAGCCGGGGGATCTGATCGCGACGGGGACACCGAGCGGTGTCGGAATCGGATTCAAGCCTCCGAAGCTCCTGAAAGCCGGCGATGTCGTGCGGGTCTCGATCGACCGCATCGGTACGATCGAGAACGAGGTCGTTCCCGAGCCCGACGAGACCACGCAGATCGACTGAGTGCGGCCGCGCGCCGCGCGAGGAGGAGCCCATGATCAAGGTCCAGGACATCGCCTTCGTCCGCTTCCGGGTGCCCGACCTCGAGCAGGCCGCCCGCTTCCTCGACGATTTCGGGCTGGTGGTCGCCGAGCAGGATGGCAGCCGGATCTACACGCGGGGCTCGGCTCCCGAGCCCTGGATCCACCAGGTGGAGCTGGGCGACCCGGGATTCGCGGGCGTCGGCTTCCGGGCGGCTTCGGGCGAAGACCTCGAGCGCATCGCCGCCTGCGACGGCGCATCCCCGATCGAGGCGCTCGACGGACCGGGCGGCGGCCGGCGCGTGCGCCTCGTCGACCCGGACGGGTTCCCCGTCGAAGTGGTGGCGGAGCGGACGCCCGCACCCGAGCTCCCCACCCAGCGCGCCCCGCCCCTGAACCGCGGCTCGCAACGGGCGCGCCTCACCTCGCTCCAGCGGCTCGAGAAGGGGCCGTCGCGCGTGAAGCGGCTGGGCCATTGCGTGGTGCGCGTCTCCGACTTCCGGCGGAGCGCCGAATGGTACCGGGCTCGCTTCGGCTTCCTCGCGAGCGACGAGGTGTTCGTGGGCGATCCCGAGAATCTGGTGACGGCCTTCCTGCGCTGCGACCGCGGGGACGTGCCCGTCGACCATCACAGCTTCCTCTGCATCGGGCTCGGCGACGCGGGCTTCGACCATGCTGCCTTCGAGGTCGAGGACTTCGACGCCGTGATGCTCGGCCACGACCACCTCCGCGATGCCGGCTACGAGCATGCCACGGGCGTTGGCCGCCATGTCCTCGGCAGCCAGATCTACGACTACTGGCTCGATCCGTGGGGACACATGCTCGAGCACTTCACGGATGGCGACCTTCTCGATGCGAGCTGGAAGCCCAATCGTGTGCCGGCCCAGCTCGCGGTCGGAACGCAGTGGGGCCGCTTCGGAGAGAGCCGTGCCGGATGAGGCCTTCGACGTCGCCATCGTCGGCTTCGGCCCCACGGGCGCCGCGCTCGCCAACCTGCTCGGGGCGAGTGGCGTCCGCACGGTCGTGGTCGAGCGCGAGCCCGAGGTCTACGCCCTGCCCCGCGCCGTCCACTTCGACGACGAGATCATGCGCGTGTTCCAGAGCCTGGGGCTCGCTGACGCGATCCTGCCCCATACCGGGCCGGCCGAGGCCTACGTGTTCGTGAACGGAGAAGGCCGCGAGATCCTGCACTTCGACATCCGCGGCGAGCAGACCTCGCAGGGTTGGAAGCCGCACTACACCTTCCATCAGCCCTCGCTCGAGCAGGCCCTCCGCGACGGCGCCGAGCGCCACGCGTCGGTGAGCGTGCGCCTCGGCTGGGAGGTCTCCGCGATCCGGGAGGAGGCGGCGGGCGTGGCCCTGCGCCTGCGCGACGCGGCCGGGCGCGAGGAAACCCTGTGCGCCGCCTACGTGGTGGGCTGCGACGGCGCCTCGAGCCCGACCCGCCGCGCCGCGGGCCTCGCACTCGACGACCTCGGCTTCGACGAGCCCTGGCTCGTGGTCGACGCGATGATCGACCGTCCGCCGGCCGAGCTCGGCCTTCCCGCGGTCATGGTGCAGCGCTGCGACCCGGCCCGCCCCGTCACCTTCGTACCGCTCTCGGGTCCCTACATCCGTTGGGAGTTCATGCTCCGCCCGGGCGAGGGCGACGAGATGAAGTCGGACGCGCGGGTGCGCGCGCTCGTCTCGGAGTGGGTCGCACCCGACTCGGTGCGCATCATTCGCTCCGCGCTCTACCGGTTCCATGCGCTCGTCGGGCGCTCGTGGCGACGCGGTCGGCTCCTGATCGCGGGAGACGCCGCGCATCAGATGCCGCCATTCCTGGGTCAGGGCATGTGCTCGGGGATCCGCGACGCCATGAATCTCGCGTGGAAGCTCGAGTGGGTGCTGCGGGGCCGTGCCAGCGAGGCGCTCCTCGCGACCTACGAGACGGAACGGATCCCGCACGTGCGCGAGATCATCGGGCTCGCGATCGAGATGGGTCGGATCATCTGCACCCAGGATACAGAGCAAGCCCGCGCGCGCGACGAGCGCCTGCTCGCTGCGGGCGCGGAGCGCGTGCCGGCGCCGGCCATGCCACGATTCGCCGACGGACTGCTCCAACCGGCACCCCGGAGCCCGGCGGTGGGCGGCCTCGCGCTCCAGGCGACCGTTCGCGACACCACGGGCGAGCCCCGGCTGCTCGACGAGACCACCGGCGCAGGTCTCCGCCTGCTCTCGTCGGAGCCGCTGCCCGCGTTCGTCGGCGCGACGGACGCGCACTTCCGCCGCCTCGGGGGCCATCACACCGTGCTCGACCCGAAGGGCACCGCGCCCCCTGTCGACGCTCGCACCGATGGCGTCACACGGGTCGAGGACGTCGAGGGCCGCTACGCCGAGTGGTTCGCATCCATCGAGGCGTCGCACGTTCTCGTGCGGCCCGACCACGTCGTGTTCGGGACCGGCCGAGATGCCTCGGACGCGGCGGCGCTCGTCGACGCGCTCGCCAGCCAGCTCCAACCGCCGGGCTGAGCGCCGGTCCACGAGCAGGCCCGAGCCAGGGGGACTCCCGCGACGCGCCCGGCCACGCCACGGCCTCGAGAGCCCGCCGCGAGGCCGCGCCACGGCCGGCCACTCCAGGGCCGACGGAACCTCCCCCGCTCGCCAGCGGCAGGCAGTCGGCAAACAACCACGGAACTGGACGCGGTCGCCGCAGCGAGGCTCAAGTTCGCCCGGCCGCCGCCCGTTGCGCACACCGTGAGACATCTCGTCGTCGTCGCCGTCCTCGTCTTCGCCACCGCGATGTTCATCCGCGCGGACGGAACCTCGTTCGACGACGGCGTCTACCAGGACCTCGAGACGGGCTTCCGTATCCACTTCCCGGAGGGCTGGAAACACGAGCGCATCCCGGTCGCCACCTTCGCGGTGGTGAGTCCCGATGAGGAGAGCAGCTGCGTGCTGCAGGTCCAGGACGTACCGCGAGACGCCGAGGTCGACGACCTGATCGACCTGGCCCGCCGGCAGGGCGGCTCGGTGCAGCTGCAGCGCCGGCGCACCGAGGACGTCCTGGTCGGCGGCATCCGCGGCATCCGGGGCGAGACCCGCATGACGGTGGGAGGCGATCACTTCCGCACGGCCGACCTCCACTTCGTGCGCACGGGCACGGGCGTATCGCTCCAGTGCCTGGCGCCCGAGCGCCGCTATCCCGACTTCGCGAGCGACTTCGACGCCACGATCGCGAGCTTCGCCTGGCTCCACTGAGAGGCCCGCCACCTCGCACAGCAGAGCGCGCGGGGTGGAGCGGCGGCCCGGTCCGTGTGACAATCTGGGCCGTGGCCGACGACGCCCGACCTCGCCCGATCGACTGGATCGTCACGATCCCGTTCCTGATCGCGTTCGGCGGAACGCTGGTGGTGTACGAGGTCGTGCTCCGGATCGCGCGTCGCCTCGGCCGCCAGAGCTACGACTTCGCCGCCGCCTGCCTGCAATGGACCATGATCCAGGTGTGCCGTGTCGCCGGCGCGAGCGTCCGCGTCGAGCGCTCGCCTCGGGTTCGGCCAAACACGTCCTATCTGTTCCTCTCGAATCACCAGAGCATGTTCGACATCGTGCTGATCGGCGGGCTGCTCTTCACGAATCATCCGCGCTTCGTGTCGAAGCGCGAGCTCGCACGGCGCATCCCGAGCGTGTCGTACCACCTTCGCACTGGCGGCCACGCCCTGATCGACCGCGGCGACCGCGCCCAGGCGACCCGCGCCATCGAGGCGCTCGGTCGACGGGTGGCGTCGGAGAGCACCTACTCGGCGGCGCTCTTCCCGGAAGGCACGCGTGCCCGCCGGGGCGAGCTCGGCGCCTTCCGTCCCGCTGGCGCCTCGTCGCTGCTCGGGGCGGCACCCGGGGTCCCGATCGTCCCGATCGCGATCGACGAATCGTGGCGGCTCCTGCGATACAACATGTTCCCGGTTCCCTTCGGTGTCGGGATCCGGGTCTGGATCGGCGATCCGATCGAGCGACAGGCGGGCGAGGATCCCAAGGCCCTGCTCGACGACGTACGCAGCCAGATCGCGAAGAAGCTCGCCGACTGGCGCTCGCCGGGCTGACCCGATCCGGGCCGGAGCTCGGAGCGGGCGCTGGCGATCCCGTCGCGGCTGGCGAGATGCACGTGGGCTGCCTCCCGAGGCGCGCGAACGCCAATGCGGTCATGCGGGCAGAACCGGCGAGCGAGACATGCTCGAGCTGCCCATCCGCCGATTCGTTCCGGTAGAATCGAGCGCTCTCGGCTCAGGTCGAATCCGAGCCGGTCCCAGGCGTGTTGGAGAGGCCGAAGCGTGTCGCACACCCCCCCGCAGCTTCCGTCGCGCTGCTCGCTCCGTGTCGCGAGCCTCGGCCGCCTGGCGTTCGCGACGCTGGTGAGTGCGTCGATCGCGGTCTTCGGAGCGACCCGCGCCCAGGCCCTCGGGTTCGAACCCAACCCGTTCCCGATCGCCAGCGCCGAGTCGCCCGGCGAGCCCTTCGCCTCGGTGCAGGTGATCGGGTGGACGACGGGGGTTCCGACCGGCTTCACCACCCTGACGGGCAGCACCGCCGCCTCCGACCCGAGCGTGGTGCTCGAGATCGAGATCCTCGCCGGCCTCTTCGACGGTCTGGTGGTCTCGGCCTCGGCGGGCCCCGACTTCGGGCTCGAGGACACGATCGCCGTCACTGGAGCCGGCTTCCTGCCCGGCGGGCCCCTCGCGCCCACGGGGGCCAGCATCGGGAGCCCACCGGCCGCGTCGTTCGGGTTCGTCGAGGATTCGCTCGCCGCGGGAGGGTCGAGCCCGCGGATCTACGCGTCGTTCGCCTCGCTCGCCCCGGGAGATCGCCTGTTCGCCGGGGTCGTGAGCATCGCGGCGCCGAGCCGGCCCGGAGGGCCGAGCTTCGCGTTCGCGATCCTGGGCTCGACCGATGTCGTCCCCGAGCCGCGACGCGCAGGGCTGCTCGCGGCGGCGGGCGCTACGACGCTCCTCGCCGGCCTCGGGCGACGCCGACGCCCGGTCGCTTGATCGTCCGCGAGCGGATCCTCGGCGATGCGTCGCCCACGTCGTCCTGTCACGCATCGACCCTGCTCGCGCTTCCAGGCGGCGAGGTGCTCGCCGCCTGGTTCGGCGGCAGCCGAGAGGGCGCGGACGATGTCGCGATCCACGGCGCACGGCGCGATGCGACGGGTTGGCAGGCCGCCTTCCAGATTGCGCGGGTGCGGCCCGAGCCGCATTGGAATCCGGTGCTCTTCGCCGATCGGGAGGGCACCATCCACCTGTTCTTCAAGGTGGGGCGGAGCATCCGGCGCTGGGAGACCTGGCGCTCGGTCTCGAGTGACGGCGGTCGCAGCTGGTCGCCTCCCGTCGAGCTGGTTCCGGGCGACCGCGGCGGGCGCGGCCCCGTCCGCTGCAAGCCCATCCGACTCGTGAGCGGCCGCTGGCTGGCGGGCGCGTCGCTCGAGTCCCGGCTCGCCTGGGACGTGTTCGTCGATCGCAGCGACGACGAGGGCCGACACTGGACCGCGTCGGACACGATCCCCCGCCGCCGCATCGGTTTCGGAGGCAAGGGCGTGATCCAACCCACGCTCTGGGAGTCGGCGCCGGGGCGCGTGCATCTGCTCGCCCGCAGCACCTGCGGCCAGGTGTGCCGGAGCGACTCGAGCGATGGCGGCGAGACCTGGTCGCCGATCCGTCGCACCTCGCTCCCGAACAACAACAGCGGTCTCGACCTCGTGTCGCTCGACGGCGGGCGGCTCGCCCTGGTGCTGAACCCCGTCTCGGGGAACTGGGCGGCGCGGACTCCGCTGGTCGTGGCCGTATCGGACGTCGGGGGCGCCGTCTGGCGCGTCGCGGTCGAACTCGAGACGGGACGCGGCGAATACTCGTACCCCGCCGTCGTCGCGAGCGAGCGGAGCCTGCACGTCAGCTACACCTGGCAGCGTCGCGACATCGCCTACTGCGAGATCCCACGCGAGACCCTCGCTCCGCCGGCGTCGCGAGATACGCTCTCCCCATGAACACCGCGCCTCGAGCTTCGACGTGGCGGGGCACGATGCGCCGCCCGCCTTCGCGATCCCGGGTTCGGCGCGCGACCCTCGCCGCGACCCTCTCGGCCATCCTTCTCTCGGGGGGCACGTCCATGGCCTACGAGCAACCCGGGTACGAGGTCACCGCCGAGTACGAGACCTTCGAGGTCCGTCAGTACGCGCCCGTGCTGGTGGCGGAGACGGAGGTCGAGGGTAGCTTCGAGGATTCCGGGAACGTGGCCTTTCGAATCCTGGCCGGATTCATCTTCGGAGACAATCGGAGCGACGAGAAGATCGCGATGACCGCTCCGGTGACGAACCGGGTGGCCGAGCCTGCTGGCGAGAAGATCGAGATGACGGCGCCCGTGGTGCAGGAACGCTCGGCCGGGGAGGACACGGGCCGCTGGACCTACCGCTTCATCATGCCGAGCCGATTCTCGCCCGAGACGCTACCCGAGCCCACCGACCCGCGGGTCCGGATCCGCTCGGTGCCGGGGCGTCGCGTCGCCGCACGACGCTTCAGCGGATTCTGGCGCGGCTCGCGCTTCGAGGCGCAAGCCGAGACCCTGCGCGCGGCGGTGGAGGCGGCAGGGCTCGAGTCGACGGGCGCTCCGATCTACGCCCGCTACAACGCGCCCTTCATGCCCTGGTTCCTGCGACGCAACGAAGTGTGGCTCGAGCTGCGTTGAACCATCCAGCCGGACACGGGCGTCGGACGCCGCAGGCGATCGCGCCGACGATCGGCGACCCGCGAGCCACGGTGGGCAGGCATCGCTTCGACGGTGCATCCACGGCGATTCCAGGCACCCGCTAACTTCGAAGCATGGCCAGCGCTCCGGCCCCCGAAACCATCACGATCCGTTGGAGTCTCTTCCGCAGTCTCGGACTGCTGATCCTGGGGCTCGCGATCACCATTCTCGCCGCGACCGGCTACACCGCGCGACGAGTGGCCTCGCTCACGGCCGAGCAGCTGATCGGTCGCACCCTCGAGCGAACCCGCGCCGAAATGGCCCGGTTCTTCGAGCCGATCGAACGCAATCTCGGCGCTTCCCAGGGCTGGGCCGAGGCCGGTCTGCTCGATCCCGACGATCCCGAGGGTCTGGTCGAGCTCTTCGTCCCGATTCTCCGCACCCACCCGCAGATCTCGGCGGTAAGCGTCGGGGACGCCCGCGGGCGCGGCATGAACCTGATCCGGCGTCCCGAAGGATGGATCACGCGACGCGTCGATCCGAGCCGCCATGGGCGTTCCGTGCGAATGCGCGAATGGTCGGCGAGCGGCGCGCAGCAGCGCGCCTGGACGATCGAGGAGCCGGCCGACGACGAGCGCTTCGATCCGCGCGACCGTGCCTGGTACCGCGTGGCCGACGAGGGCGCGCGCACGCTCGAGCCGGATCTCGATCTCCCGCAGAATGTGTACTGGACCGATCCCTACACCTTCTTCACCAGCAGCGAACCGGGGATCAGCGCCGCGATCCATGCCCGGGCCGCGGGCGGCGAGCGCTTCGTCGTGGCGCTCGACGTGCTTCTCAGCGACATCTCCGACTTCACGCGGTCGATCGAGATCTCACCAAAAGGGGTGGCGGGAATCCTCTCGGCCGATCGGCGACTGATCGGCCTGCCGCGCGACCCGCGCTTCCGCGACCCCAAGGCCCGGCGCGACGCGCTCCTCCAGCATCCCGAGAACGTGGGCGTCCCCTTGCTGATCGACGCAGTCCGCGCGCGGGAGGTCAGCGGGACCGCACCGGCCTCCGAGCTCGAGGTGCGTCCCTTCACCTTCCAGAGCGCCGGCCAGACCCACTGGGCGGGAAGCCAGGTGGTGCGCCGCCACCCCGATCGCCGCTTCGCGATGGTCGTGATCGTGCCCGAAGGCGATCTGCTCGGATCGATCCAACGCTTCCGAGGTGCCGTGGCCGGCGCCACTGGCGCGGCCCTGCTGATCGCGATCTTCCTCGCGCTGCACCTGGCGCGCCGCTACGGCCTGCCCCTCGCCCAGCTCGCCGACCAGAGCGAACGCATCCGCCGCCTCGAGCTCGGTCGGGGCCCCTCGGTGACCTCGAATCTCCGCGAGCTGAGCGAGCTGGCGAACGCGCAGGAGGGCATGCGACGCGCCCTCGATTCGTTCGCGCGCTACGTCCCCACCGACATCGTGCGCGAACTTCTCGATCGCGGGGACGCCGCCCAGATCGGGGGTGTGCGCGAGACGCTCACCATCCTGTTCACCGACGTCGAGGGTTTCACTTCGCTCGCCGAAGCGATGACTCCCGAAGAGCTCACCGCCCACATGGCCAGCTACTTCGAGGAAATGCTCTCGATCATCGACCGCGAGGGCACGGTCGACAAGTTGGTGGGCGACGCGATCGTGGCCTTCTGGGGCGCACCGCGGCGCGATCCCGACCACACCCGGAACGGGGTCGAGGCCACGCTCCAATGCGTCGAGCGCCTGGATCGGCTCAACGCCGACTGGCGCGCCGCCGGATTGCCGGCGCTCCCCACCCGCTTTGGTCTGGCGTGCGGCGACGTGATGGTCGGCAACGTGGGCTCGATGCGGCGTCAGTCGTACACGGCGCTCGGCGACGCAGTGAATCTGGCCTCGCGTCTCGAGGGGTTGAACCGGATCTACGGAACCACCGTGCTGGCGGCGGCGCCGATTCCGGAGCAGGCCGCCCCGGGGTTCGAGTGGCGCCTGGTCGACCTCGTTCAACCCAAGGGAAAGACCCGACCGGTCGAGATCTACGAGCTCCTCGGACGACGGGGAGCGGTCCCCGAAGCGCGCCTCCGCTTCGCTCGGGGCTACGAGGAAGCGCTCGGGCTCTACCGGACGCGACGCTGGAGCGAGGCCGCCGAACGGCTCCAGGCGCTGCGCAAGGAGGGTTTCCGAAACCGCTCGGCCGATCGTCTGCTCACGGTCTGCAATCGCCTGAACCGCAAGCCACCGCCCGACGACTGGCAGCCCGTCACCGTGCTCGACGCGAAGTAGCCCGCGCGGCGCACACCGAGGACAGGCCGGTCGGTCGCCCTGCCCGTCTGCCGGCAGGTCGGTCGTTCGGCTGGACAGCGGCCCCTTCGTCCATCGGCCCGATCAGGCGAACAGGGCCTCGCAGCCGGTGCCCTCCAGGAGTGCATCGACGCGCGCGCGATCTCCGGCGGAGAGTTCTTCGTGCGCCGCGCGCAGCCACGCGAGACACTTGCCCTGATAGGGGAAGGGCTGCTGCACCCAGCAGCGACCGTCGAGCGTGGCATCCACCACCTCGGCCCCGCGCGCCAGCGCATCGGCGTTCGCGAGCAGGAAGGGGACGTAGACACGTCCCACCTCGGCGAGCAGGGCGTGGAGCGTGGCCGGAAGGGCGGCCGGATCGAGCCAGTCGTCGTCGGACGGCTCGAGTCCCGAGAGGTCCTCGACCAGATCGACCCAGGCCACCACCCGAGGCGCCGTCGCGAGCGCCACCGCCGTCGGGGTGGGATCGAACCCGACGAGCTGGGTGAGCTGACCGTAGACGCCGAAGTCGCACGCAGACGGACGCGCGCCGAGCAGGAAGCGCGATTCGGTGAGGCGCGCATCGAGGCAGACGAGTGCGCGCCGGTAGCTGTCCTCGATCACCGGCGCGGTAGCCTCGTTCGAGCCCACCACGCGCAGTCGCTCGATCTGTCGGGCCGCGAACTGCTCGCCCATGGCGACCGCCTGCTCCTCGGGGCGATCGGTGCCGAACCAGCGGGG